>CAISKG010000115.1 GCA_903885855.1 uncultured Planctomycetaceae bacterium | reverse complement strand
GCCGGATGAGCCGCACGCAGGCGCGTGAGAGCTTCCGCTGGGCGCAGTGAAGGGGTATCTCGCCGACGCGGGGTGCCGTTGTGACGGTGTTCTGGCCCAACGACGGCATCACGAACGTGAGCGTCTACTGGGACACCCACGCCCGCAACTTCGTCGATCACCGCGAGCGCCTCATGCCGCCGGCCGACATGGCCTTCGCGGCGCTGCTCGACGACCTCGAGGAGCGCGGCCTCCTCGACGAGACGATCGTCGTGTGGACCGGCGAATTCGGGCGCACGCCGCGCGTCGGGCAGCGCACCGGCGACGCCGGGGCCGCCGCCGACGGCCGCGATCACTGGCCCGGCTGCTTCACGACCGTGCTCGCCGGCGGACCCTTCCGGCGGGGCTACGTCCACGGCGCGAGCGACCGCCACGCCGCCTTCCCCGCGGCCGACCCGGTGGCGCCGCGCGACCTGGTGGCCACGCTCTTCCACGCCCTGGGGGTGCCGGAGGGGCAGGTGCTCCACGACCTGGCCGGCCGGCCGCAGTTCGTGCGCCCCGGTCGGGCGGTCTCGGCGCTCCTGGCCTGAGCCCCTCCCGTCCGCTGCCGGCCGGCCGTGCGTTTGCCGTCGCGCTCCACGGGGGGCTATCCTCGCTCCGTCGCCCGCGTCTGCGGGCGCTCGAGGAGATCCCCGATGGGCGGCAGCGCCGCGACCGACCGCGTCTGGACCGTCCCCAACATCCTCTCCTTCGCGCGGCTGGCGCTGGCGGTCGGGTTCTTCGTGCTCCTCGAGCGCGGCGCGACCTCGGCGGCGTGCGTGGCCTTCGTCGTGGCGGCGTCGACCGACTGGATCGACGGCTGGTACGCACGGAAGTACGGGCAGGTGAGCCGGCTGGGGCGGATCCTCGACCCGCTCGTCGACAAGGTGCTCGTGTGCGGGGCGTTCATCCTCCTGGCGGCGCGGGGGGGCGGCGCGATCCTCCCCTGGATGGCGGTGGTGGTCGTCGTCCGCGAGCTGGTGGTGACGGCCGTGCGCGCGGAGATGGAGCGGGTGGGCCGCGACTTCTCCGCCGGGATGTCGGGGAAGCTGAAGATGGTGCTGCAGTGCGCCGCGGTGGCGGTGGAGCTCGCCCGGCAGGGCTTCGGCCCGGCGCTCGCCGGCATCGACCTCTCCGGGCTGGCGGGGTGGCTCGCCTGGGGCGCCGTGGTGCTCACCGCCTGGTCGGGGGCGGAGTACGTGACGCGCGCCTGGCCGGTGATCGTGGGGCGCGACGACGGTCGGGGTCGGCGGTAGGCCGCGGCCACACCGGAGGATCAGATTGCCCATGGCCGATGCCACGCTGCCGCGCCCCGCGCTCTCCGGCGCCGACATCGTGATCCTGGCGACGCTGCTGGCCGCCAGCGGCGTGATGGCCTGGATCATGCACCGGCGCGAGGCGGCCGGGCGGGCCGCCGTCGAGGGGCGCCCCTGGCCGGCCGCCACGTGGACCGGCGGCGACGTCGGGCTGTGCCTGGGCATCGCGCTGTGCTCGGTGCTCGTGGCGGGCCTCGTGGCCGGGCCCGAAGCGACGCTGCCGGCCCGGATCGCCGCCGGCGGGTTCGGGTTCCTCCTCGGCACGCTCGCCACCGTGGCACTGCTGCGGAGCCGCGGGGTGTCGTGGCAGTCGATCGGCCTGACGAGCTTCGATCCCGCCGGCGACCTCAGGCTCGCGCTCGGGGGGCTCGTGTTCGTGGCCGGGCCGCTGATGGTGATCGCGACGGCGCTGGATCGGTACGTGGCCTACGAGCATCCGGTGATGGAGGCGCTCGCCCCGGCCCCCGACGCCGCCGCGATCGCCGTGATCGTCTTCGCCGCCGTGATCGCGGCGCCGATCGCGGAGGAGTTCTTCTTCCGCCGCATCCTCCTGGGCTGGCTCGACCGCCGCCTGCCCTCGCCCGGGAGCGCGACGGCCATCCTGCTCTCGTCGCTGGCCTTCGGCCTGGCGCATTGGGGGCAGGGGTTGGCCTGGATCCCGCTGATGCTCTTCGGGGGCGTCCTCGGCGAGCTCGCCCGCCGGCGCGGCAGCCTCGTCCCCTCGATCCTGCTCCACGCCCTGTTCAACGGCTCGAGCGTGGTCCTGCTCCTCCTCCAGCTCGCCGGCCGCCGCTGAACGCCGGGGCCTGCCGGAGGCAGCCCGGGGCCGACCCGGGTCAACCGGGATCGGCCGGGGAACCGATATGGTCTCGGCGGGCCATCGAGGCCAGAATGCCCCGCTCGACCCGAGGAGCCCGCCCGTGCCCCGTGCGCTCGCCACCCGTGCCACCGACCTCCTCGCCTACGTCGCGGTGCGGGTGGTGTTCTGCGTCATCCAGGCGCTGCCGAGGCCGCTGTGCGAGCGGGCCGCGCGGCGCCTGGCGCGCCTTCTGGCCCGCCATGTGCGCATCCGGCGCGGCGTGGTGCGCGAGAATCTCCGCATCGCCTTCCCGGAATGGCCGGAATCCCGGGCCGAGTCGGCGATCGAGGCGATGTGGGAGCACTTTCTCCTCATGGTGGTGGAGATCGCCCATGCCGGCCGCGTCATCCAGAAGACCACCTGGCGGCGGCACCTGCGCATCCCCGACATGGAACGGATGGTGCGGCTGTTGTGGTCGGACCGGCCGAAGGTGATCCTCTCCGGCCACTACGGCAATTTCGAGTTGGCCGCGTACCTCTTCGGGGTCTTCGGGTTTCGGATCTATTCCGTCGCCCGCGAGCTCGACAATCCGCTCCTCGACGCCTTCGTGACCCGTTTCCGCGAGTCGCGCGGGCAGCGCATCCTCCCCAAGAAGGGCAGTGCCCCCGACGTCAGCCTGGCGCTCGAGGCCAACGGGGCCATCGGGCTGCTGGGCGACCAGGCCGCCGGTCCCAAGGCCTGCTGGGTCGAGTTCTTCGGCCGCCCGGCGAGCGTCCACAAGGCGATCGGCCTGTTCGCGGTCTCCTCCGGCGCCCCGATCATGGTCTGCTCGGCGACGCGGGGCCGGGGGTTGTTCGACTACGACCTGCGGATCGAGGGCACCGCCGATCCGGCGCTCGGCGGCCCGGAGACCGCGGGGCTGGCCGAGGTGTCGCAGTGGTACACCGCGCTCTTGGAACGCTCGATCCGGCGCGCTCCGGAGCAGTACTGGTGGGTGCACCGCCGATGGCGGGGACAACCGCCACAGGCTACAGTACGGCGGAATCCCGGGGCCCCCGAGCGTTCGACACGGGCGGCCTGACGCCCCTCCGGGGGCCCTCCGTCCCCGGCTGTGAATCCCCGATGTCCGAGTGGTCGCCGATCGCCGCGGTCCATGACTGCCCGCCGGGCTCGGTCGTGGAACGGATCGTCGGCGGGCGCGTGGTGGCCCTGGCCAACGTGGACGGCGTCTGGCACGCGATCGACGGCCTGTGCCCGCATCAGGGGGGCCCGCTGGGCCGGGGCCGGCTGTGCGGATCGGTGGTCACCTGCCCCTGGCACGGCTGGCAGTTCGACGTCGCCAGCGGCCGCCACGGCCTCTCCCCCACCGTCCGCCAGGAGTGTTTTCCGGTGCGCGAGGAGGGGGGGCGGGTGTTCGTCCGCATCGGCGCCGACGGCGGGCCGACGCCCCCCTCGGCCGGCGGGGGGCCACCGGCGTGATCGTCGTCCGCAGCTTCCGCAACGAGGATCCCCCGCGGCTGGCGGAGGTGTGGCGGACGGCGGACCTCGGTCCGGCGGCGATGCAACCGGTGACCACGGCGATGCTCGAGGCCGCCGTGTTCTCGAAGCCCTATTTCGACCCGCGCGGGCTGCTGGTGGCCCTCGACGGCGAACGCGTGGTGGGCTTCGCACACGCGGGATTCGGCCCGGCCGCCGACCGGATGACGGTCGATCCGTCGGTCGGCGCGACGCTGCTGGTGGCCGTCGTTCCCCATCCCGCCGGCGAGGCGATCGCCGACCGGCTCCTGGCCGCCAGCGAGGACTACCTCCGCGGCCGGGGCGCACGCGTGCTGCTCGGCGGCGGATCGGGGGCGATGCGCAACTTCTATCTCGGCCTCTACGGCGGCGCCGACCTGCCCGGCGTGCTCGACTCGTCGGCGGTGCTCCACTCCACCTTCCGCCGGGCCGGCTACGTGGAGCAGGAGCGCGTGGCGGTGCTGCGCCGGGCGCTCGCCGGATTCCGGCCGCCGGTCAACCGCCAGCAGCTGGCCATCCGGCGCTCGACGCAGGTGCGGGTCATCGACGAGCCGGCGCGGCGCGATTGGTGGGAGGCCGCCACCACCACGGGGATGGCGCTGCGGCGCTACGAGCTGTGGGGGGAGGGGGAGAGGATCCTCGGCGCGGCCTCCTTCTGGGACATCCAGCCGCTGGCGAGCCACTGGGGCGTGGCGGCCGCCGGGCTCCTCGACGTGGAGGTCGCCGGCGGGCGGCGGCGCGAGGGGCTGGCGCATTACCTGCTCGCCGACGCGCTGCAGGACCTGGCCCGCGAGGGGGTGGCGATGGTCGAGACGCACGCCGCCAAGACGAACGTCGCGGCGCTGATGCTCTGCCTGAAGCTCGGCTTCGACGCCGTCGAGCACGGCACGGTCTTCCGCCGCCCCTGACGGGCGGCCGCGCTCACTCGCCCGCCGCGGTCCCGCGGGCCCGCCGGGCGATCTCCTCGACGTGCGCCGCCACGGCGGCGGCCGTCTCGCCCGGCGGCCCCTCGAGCGACCGGAGCCGGTAGGAGAGCGGCGCCGCGGTGCCGTCGCGGCGCAGGTCGGCGAGGTATTCCTGCAGGATGCGGC
>CAISKG010000114.1 GCA_903885855.1 uncultured Planctomycetaceae bacterium | reverse complement strand
GGTCGAGGCGACGCGCTCGAGGCGCGGCCGGGAGCGCGTGCGGCTCTGCGGCGCGCCGGTGGACGTGGGCGCGACCTTGCGCCGGGAGCTCTTCGACCGCGTGGGCACGGTGATCCTCACCAGCGCCACCCTGGCGGTCGGCGCGCCGCCGGCGCGCGGGACGGCCGCGCCGGCGCCGGCCGCGGAGGCCAGTCCGTTCGCCTACGTCGCCGGCCGGCTCGGGCTCTCCCACGCCGTGGCGGAGCGCCTCGGCAGCCCGTTCGACTATTCCGCGCAGGCGGAGTTGGTGCTGGTCGACCGGCTCCCCGACCCCGCCGACCGCCAGGCTTACGACCGTGCCGTGGAGCGCATGATCCGCCGCCACGTCGACGCCAGCGGCGGCCGGGCGATGGTCCTCTTCACCAGCAGCCGCTCGCTGGCGGCGGCGGGCGCGAGCCTGGCCGCGTGGTGCCAGGCGCGCGGCTACCGGCTCGTCAGCCAGTCCGACGGCCTGCCGCGGTCGCGGATGCTCGAGGCCTTCCGCGAGGGACCGGCGAGCGTGCTTTTGGGCACCGACGGCTTCTGGCAGGGGATCGACCTCCCCGGCGACCAGCTCGTGACGGTGATCATCACGAAGCTCCCCTTCGCGGTCCCGGACCGGCCGCTGGTGGCCGCGCGGATCGAGGCCATCCGTGCCGCCGGCGGCAACCCCTTCATGGAGTACCAGGTGCCGGAGGCGGCCCTCAAGCTCAAGCAGGGCTTCGGGAGGCTCGTGCGCACCGCCAGCGACCGCGGCCGCGTGGTGATCCTCGACCCGCGCGTGCTCACCAAGCCCTACGGCCGCGTGTTCCTCGACAGCCTTCCCCCCGCGAAGGTCGTGGTCGAGCCCTTCGACTGACCGCCGCGGCCTCAGTCGACCAGTTCGAGTTCCGCCCAGGTGGTGGGGTCGCTGTCCCAGGGATACTCCGGCGGCGCGGCGTAGGGGACGCGCCCCAGGCGCCGGTCGATGACCGCGGCGAAGAAGCCGAGGCGCGGGATCTCGGCCGGATCCCAGCCGGGCAGCGCCGCGGCCGACACCAGCGCGTCGACGCGCCAGCCGTCGGCGAGCGCGGCCCCTTCGATCGGCACGCTCCCCGCCGGCAGCTCCGCCGCCACCTCGCTGGTGCGCGGGATCTGCGCCGCGACCGCCACCGGCTTGTCGGCGAGCTTGCCGCCTCCGGCCGGGAGGAGCGCGAGCCGGCGGCAGTAGCGGCCGGCGCGGTGGCTGTCGCCGGTGGGGCGGGTGGCGATCCACAGGTGCAGGCCGTCGCTGTCCTCGGCACGCGTCGGCTGGCACCAGCGCGCCGGCCCCACCCCCGTCACCTCCGCGCGCACGCGCAGCCCCGATTCGTTCCAGGCGAGCCACAACGCGGCGATATCGGGCACGCCCACGATCGCCGCCAGCGCCGGGAGGCGGAAGCCGTCGTCGAGCGCGGCCGTCGACGGCGGCCAGAGCGTCTTCTTCTTCCGGCAGGGGAAGCGGAACGAGAACAGGGCGCCGGGATTGACGAGGGGCACTGGGGGCGCTCCACCGCGGGTCGGAATGCCACTACTCTATACTCGAGCCTCCGGCACGGGGATGTGCCGCGAGGGCGCCCGGGCATGCCGGGAGAGGACGACGGGAGGGGAGCGATGCACGATCCGACGCGCGCGAGTCTCGGCACGGCCACGATCCGCGGGGCCATCCTTCCGCTGGCGCTGGCGGCGGCGCTCGGCGCCGGTGCGGTGCCGGCCGCCGACCCGGCCAAGCCCGCCTGGCAGAGCCCCGTCGTCGATCGCGACACGCCCGGCCGGCGCGTCCCCTTCGCCGTCGAGCTGCGCGGGGCGACGCGGGTCTGGCTCGAGGTGGCCGATGGCGGCGACGGCTACGGCTGCGACTGGGCCGACTGGATCGAGCCGGCCTTCGAGGGGCCGGAGGGGAAGAGGACGGCGCTTGCCGACCTCGACTGGCGCCGGGCGACGACCGAGTGGGGCGAGGTGCGCAAGGGGCGGAACGCCGGCGGGGGGGCGCTGCGCGTCGACGGCAAGGAGGTGCGCGGCATCGGCACGCACGCCAACTCCGTGATCGAGTTCGAGGTTCCCCAGGGGGCCACGCGACTCGTGGGCGCCGGCGGGCTGGACGACGGCGGCGCCGAGCAGGGCGCCGGGTCGATCCGTTTCGCCGTGCACACGCAGGCCCCCCCCGTGCGCGGCGCGCCGGCCGGCGGCCCGGTCGCCGCCGCCGACGCCCCGGGGGCGCTGGTCACGGCCGAGGGGCTCGAGGCCACGCTCTTCGCCGCCGAGCCGCTTCTCTCGAGCCCCTCCGACATCGACGTCGACGCCGCGGGCCGGGTGTGGGTGTGCGAGGTCACCAACTACCGCGGCAAGAAGGACCATCGGCCCGAGGGGGACCGGATCCTCGTCCTCGAGGACACCGACGGCGACGGCACGGCCGACCGGAGCACCGTCTTCCATCAGGGGCGCGACGTCGATTCGGCGCTGGGCATCTGCGTCATAGGCGAGGGGCCGGGGCGGCGCGTGATCGTGTCGTGCGCGCCGGAGGTGATCGTGTTCCACGACGACGACGGCGACCTCGTGGCCGACCGCAAGGAATCGCTGTTCACCAAGACCGGCGACCCGCAGCACGACCATTCGGTCCACGCCTTCTCCGTCGGCCCCGACGGGCGCTGGTACTTCAACTTCGGCAACACCGGCCACGCCGTCCACGACGCCCGGGGCGAGCCCGTGGTCGACCGGCTCGGCAACGCCGTCAACGACTCCGGCCGCCCCTACCGGCAGGGGATGGTGTTCCGCTGCCTCCCGGACGGCACCGGCTTCGAGGTCCTGGGGCACAATTTCCGCAACAACTACGAGGTGGCGGTCGACTCCTTCGGCACGCTCTGGCAGAGCGACAACGACGACGACGGCAATCGCGGGGTGCGCATCAACTTCGTCATGGAGGGGGGCAACTACGGCTACGTCGACGAGCGCACCGGCGCGGGCTGGCAGGTGCCGCGGACGAATCTGGAGACGGAGGTGCCCGATCGCCACTGGCACCAGAACGACCCCGGCGTCGTCCCCAACCTGCTCCTCACCGGCGGCGGCTCGCCCACCGGGATCTGCGTCTACGAGGGGACGCTCCTTCCCGAGCGCTTCCACGGCGCGCTCGTCCACTGCGACGCCGGCCCCAACGTCGTGCGCGCCTACCACGTCAGCCCCGCGGGCGCCGGCTACGCGGCCACGAGCGAGACGATCGTCGACGGCGCCGCCGACCGCTGGTTCCGACCCAGCGACGTCTGCGTCGCCCCCGACGGCTCCCTCATCGTGGCCGACTGGTACGACCCCGGCGTGGGCGGCCATGGCATGGGCGACACCGAGAAGGGGCGCATCTACCGCATCGCCCCCCCCGGCTCGCGCTGGACGGTGCCGCGCGTCGATCTCGCCTCGGTGGCGGGAGCGGCGGCGGCGCTGGCCAGCCCCAACCTCGCCACGCGCGCCTGCGCCCTCGAGCGATTGCGGCAGGAGCCGGGGGCGGCGATCCCGGCGCTGGCGGCCGCCCTCCGCGACGCCGCCGACGCGCGGCACGCCGCGCGGCTCGCGTGGGCCCTGGGCATGCTGCCCGAGGGGGCCGGGGCGCTCGTGCCGGAGCTGCTCCGCTCCACCGACCCCGACCTGCGGATCGTGGGGCTGCGGGTGCTGCGCGCCACCGGCGGCGACGTCGCCGCCGCGGTGGAGACGCTCGCCGCCGATCCCTCCCCCGCCGTCCGCCGCGAGGCGGCGGTGGCACTCCGCGGGCTCGCCGGCCGGCGCGCCGACGAGGCGTGGGCGGCGCTCGCCGCGGCGCACGTCGCCGGCGACCGCTGGGAGACCGAGGCGCTGGGCATCGGCGCCGCCGGCGCGGCGAACACGACGCTCTGGGACGCCCGTCTGGCCGCGTGGCTCGCGCGGGTCGGGAACGACTGGAAGCACGCGGCGGGCCGGGAGATCGTGTGGCGCAGCCGGGCCGTCGAGACGCCACGCATGCTCTGCGAGCTGATCGCCGCCGCCGACGTGACGGCCCCCGAGGCCCTGGCGCTGGTGCGGTCGCTCGATTTCCAGGACCCGGCCGCGGCCGCCACGGCGGTGCGCGGGCTGCTCTCGGCGGCGGGCGCCGCGTGGAGCGAGGAGAAGCTCGCCGTCGTCCTGCCCGAGCTCGTCATGCGTCTGGATCCCGCGGCCAAGCCCGAGGGGAAGCTCGCCGAACGGATCGCCGCCGCCGCCGCCGCGGTGCCCGGCACGCAGGCCTTCGTCGACATCGTGAGCCGCTTCCGGCTCGGCGCCCGGGCGGGCGATCTGGTGGCCCTGGCCGCGGCCCCGGGCACCTCCGATCCCGTGGCCGCCTCCGCCCTCGGCGCGGCCTTCGATCTCGGTGCCGCCGACGCGGTGCGCGCCGCGATCGCCGCCGCCGCGGAGGCGGAGACGCGCCCCGCGGAGGACCCGCGCCGGGCGCGGGCCGCCGGAGACTCCCCCGCGCCCGAGTTCGCCTCCGCGGCCCGGCTCCTCGAGGTCGCGGGCCTGCGCGGCCAGGGGCCGGCGCTCGAGGTGGTGCTCACGACCATCGAGGGGGCCGACGTGCCGCCGGCGCTCCGCGCCGCGGCGGTGCGGGGGCTTGCGCGCACGCAGGGCGGGGCGCGGAGGCTCGTGGAGATGGCGAAGGAGGGAAGGCTCACCGGCAGCCTGCCGCAGGCCGCGGCGGCGGCGATCTCCGCCGGCCCCTGGGGCGACGTGCGCCAGGCGGCGGCCGACGTGCTGCCGCTGCCCCGGGCGCGCGGCGGCGCGGCGCTGCCGCCGGTGGCGGAGCTCGTCAAACGCGGCGGCAGCGCGGAGAAGGGCAAGGGGGTGTTTGCCGGCGCCGGCACCTGCGCCAAGTGCCACGTCGTGGCCGGCGAGGGCAAGATGGTCGGCCCCGATCTCAGCGGCGTGGGGGCGAAGCTCTCGCGCGAGGCGCTGTGGGAGTCGGTGCTCGCCCCGTCGGCGGCGATCAGCCACAACTACGAGGCCTTCACGGCGCTGACGCACGACGGCCGGGCGATCTCCGGCCTCCTCGTGTCGCGCACGCCGGCCGAGGTGGTGATCCGCGGCGCCGACGGCACCGACACGGCGGTGGCCGCCGCCGACCTCGAGGATCTCGTCCGCCAGCCGGTGTCGCTGATGCCGGCCGACCTCGCCTCCACGCTCACCGCGGAGGAGCTCGTCGATCTCGTCGCCTACCTGGAGACGCTCCGCGGGGCGAAGTGAGGCCGCGCCACCGGCGCGACCGGCACCACCGCTGCGGCCGGATTTCCCCGGCCCGTCCCGCCGCCCGGGGCGCCTCCGCGACCTAGAATCGGGTGTGGCGGTCGCCCCGGTGGGCGGCCGGCCGGCGGTGGAGCGTCGGGTGTCCCGACGGCATGCGGCGATGCGCGTCCTCGAGGTGGCGAGCGAAGTGGCCCCGCTGGCGAAGACCGGCGGCCTGGCCGACGTCCTCGGCGCGCTGCCGTCGGCCCTGTCGCGCCTCGGCTGCGACGTCACAGTCGTGCTGCCGGCCTACCGCGAGGCGCTCGACGGCCGTCACGGCCCGATCGAACCGACGGGCTGGGAGTTCGACGTGGCCGTCGGCACCGGTACGCGCCGGGCGACGATCTGGCAGTCGCGCCTCGCCGGCCGCCACGGCGGCGCGGACGTGACGGTGTACCTGGTGGGCCATCCGGCCTACTTCGACCGCCCCACGCTCTACGGCGGGGCCGAGGCCTACGGCGACAACGCCGAGCGATTCATCTTCTTCTCGCGCGCCGTCCTCGATCTCGCCAGCCGCTTCGAGCAGCCCTACGACGTGATTCATTCCCACGACTGGCAGACCGGGATCGTGCCGGCCTATCTCAAGGCGCTGCCGGCGGCGTGGCCGCGGCTGGCGCGGGCCCGATCGGTGCACACGATCCACAACATGGCCTACCAGGGTGTGTTCTGGCACTGGGACATGCTCCTCACGGGGCTCGACTGGCGCCATTTCCACTGGCGGCAGATGGAGCACTTCGGCAAGCTCAACCTCCTCAAGACCGGGATCGTGTTCGCCGACGCGGTGACGACCGTGAGCCCGACCTACGCGCGCGAGATCCGCTCGGCGCCGGGGGGCTGCGGCCTCGAGGGCACCCTCGCGTCGCGCGGCGACGCGCTGGTGGGCATCGTCAACGGCATCGACACCGACCTCTGGAATCCCGCCGCCGACCCGCACCTGCCGCGGCCCTACGGCGCCGCCGATGCCGTGGAGGGGAAGCGCGCGGCGAAGCGCGCCCTGGCGGAGCGCGTGGGCCGCGACCCCGACGACGACCGGCCCCTGGCCGCGTTCGTCGGCCGGCTGGCGGAGCAGAAGGGGATCGGCATGGTGGCCGACGTCGCGGCGCGGCTGGCGGCCGGCGGCCGGGTGCGGTTCTTCGTGCTCGGCACCGGCGACCGGCATGCCGAGGAGACGCTGCGGCGCCTGGCGGCCGCGCATCCCGGCGCGATCGATCTGGTCGTCGGCTTCGACGAGGGGCTCGCGCACCTCGTCCAGGCGGCCGCCGACATGCTTCTCATGCCGAGCCTCTACGAGCCGTGCGGCCTGACGCAGCTCTACGCGATGGCCTACGGCACGATCCCCGTCGTCCGCTCCACCGGCGGGCTCGTCGACACCGTCGTCGACGCCACGCCCGAGGCCCTCGCCGCCGGGAGGGCCAGCGGCTTCCTCTTCGAGCATGCCGACGCCGGGGCCCTGGCCTGGGGTCTCGAGCGGGCCCTCGAGCTGCATGCCGACCGGCCCGCCTGGGAGCGCCTCGTCGCGGGCGTGATGCACCAGGATTGGTCGTGGGCGCGGAGCGCCGCGGCCTATCGCACGCTCTTCGAGCGCGTGGTGGAGGCCCCCCCCCACGGCGGTCGCATCCGCCTGAGCGCGGTCGGGGCGGGGGCGGGTGCGGGGGGCGGGGCAAGCGGGGAGGCCGGCGGCGACTTTGACGCTCGTGACGATCGAGCGGAGCGTGAGGCCTGAGCCTGCCGATACTCCCTCCCATGAACACGCACCACACCGCCGGGCCGCGCCCGGTCAACCGGGCCCGCCGCGTGGCGGTCGTCGGCGCCGCACTCGCGGCCCTCGCCCTCTCCGCCGGCCCGGTGTCGGCCTGGCCCTGCCGGGACTGCGGTCCCCAGCCCGGGTTCCTCACGTCGCCGGCCGGCGCTACCACCCCCTGCGGCAGCCAGGGGTGCGGGCGGCGCTACTGGGGCCCGCGCGCCGAGGAGCCCTGCGGGCCCGACCCGTGCGACACCTGCAACCGCTGGCGCGACTGCAACGGCGTCAGCCGCGGCCCCGATCTCCTCGCCCCCTGGCAGCTGCCCCCGGGGCGCGGCTTCATGACGCCGGGCGAGGTCGGCTACATCACCGAGGATCCCTGCAACGAGTGCAACCGCTACACGTGCTGCCTGCTCGGCGGCCCGAGTTGCCTCTGGAAGATGAATCCCTGCTACCCCGACTGCATCCTCACGCTCTTTCCCTGGCCCTGGCGGCGCCACGCGGCGCGCTCGGGCTGCCGCGAGTGCGGCCAGTGCCGCGACTGCCGGCCGGCCGTGGCGGCGGCCGACGAGTCCTCGGCCACCGTCCACGCGGAGGAGGTCTCCGTCGCGGGGGACCGGTGAGCGTCAGCCGCGGCGCCGCTCCTCGAGGATCGTCGCCGCGTAGGTGATCGCGTCGCCCTGGCGCCGGCAGGCCTGGCGGAGCGTCTCCCACTCGCCCGAGGCGGCCGCCAGGTCGAGGAGCGTCGGCAGCATGCCGGTGGCCTGCAGGAGACTCGGGCCGTCGCCGTCCGGCGCCCGGTCGAGCGCCGCATGGAGCGCCTCGGCGGGCCGCGAGAGGCGGGCGAGCAAGAGCACCAGCACGTCGCCGGGGAGCGAGCCGGTGCGCTCGACCTTCGCCAGCACCGCCGCCTTGCGGAAGAAGGCCACGGCCGGCTCGACGTCGTGGCCGAGCTGGGCGCCGAAGAACAGCCGCGACGCCTCCCCCACCTCCTCGAAGGGCGCCTCGCCGGCGTAGACCGCCTCCTTGGGCAGCCGGCAGGCGTACCGCGCCATCTCCCAGGCGCGCCCGAGGCTCTCCCGCGACGTGCAGACGCGCGCGATCCGCAGCACGGAATGGAGGTGGGAAACGTCGAGGTGCACGGAGGGATCGTCGCGCATCCCGCCGGCGGCCTCGAGGATCGCGGGGATCGTGGCCCCGTCGGCGACGGCGATGCCGCGGCGCTCGAGGTCGTGGAGGAGCGACGCGCGCAGCTCGCGGTAGAGGTGGGCCACGAGGAGATCGGCCGCCGGCCGCTGCCGGGCCGCCGGGAGGCGCGACACCGCCTGCTCGTAGGCGGTGATGGTGTTGCAGGTGCCGTTGCGCTCCAGGAGCAGCCGCAGGCCGAGGTCGGGCGCCACTCCCTCCCACAGCGCCACGTGGATGATCTCCTGGAGGGTGGCGTCGGCGCCGTGAGCCTCCGCGAAGGGGTCGGCGCCCCCCGTGCCGCGCTCGGCGGCGGCCTCGGCGGCCACGCGATCGGCGAGCGCTCCCAGCCGCGCCGCCACCTCGGCCGGCTCGGCCGCGGCGCGGAGGTACATCCAGCCCGCCGCTACCTTGCCCTCCTCGAGCAGCGGCCAGCCCACCTCGCGGCAGGCGTCGAGCGAGCGCGCCTCGAGGGCGGCCTGTGCGGCGGGATCGGCACGGCTCTCGCCCGCCAGCGGCAGCCCCAGCGCCACCCGCGCCTCGAGGAGGCGGGCGTCGAAGAGGGCGTGCCAGCGGCGCGAGGCCGAGAGTTCCGCGACGAGCGCGGCCAGCAGCGCGGCGTCGCCCCCGGCGGCGGCGGCGCGGAGGGCGTCGCAGATCGCGGCGGAGTCGTCCTCGGGGCGGGGCGTGTCGGCGCTCATGGCGGCGGGCTTCCGGAGGGGGGCGGCGGGGCGTGCGCCTGTCGCACGCTTTCGTAGGCGAGGATCGCGGCGGTCGCCGCGACGTTGAGGCTGTCGGCCAGGCCGTGCATCGGCAGGCTCGTGCGCTCGAGCGCGATCCGCCCGGCGTCGGCCGCGGCCTGCCAGGCGCCCGAGATCCCTTCGGCCTCGCTCCCGAGGAGGATGGCGACATGGCCGGCGAGCCGGACGGCATGCCAGGGGAGCGGCGCGTCGGGGCAGGCCGCCACGACGCGCCGGCCGTCGGCGGCGCACCAGGCGAGCGTCTCCTCCACGGTGGCGGAGGCCAGCGGCACCGAGAAGACGGTGCCGAGGCTCGCCCGGATCGTGGCCGGATTCGCCGGATCGGTGCCGCCGCCGCAGGCGATCACGCCCGCGAGCCCGGCGGCGTCGGCGGTGCGCAGGATCGCGCCGAGGTTGCCCGGCTTCTCCACCCCCTCGACGATCAGCACCGGCCGGTCGCGCCGCGGGGCGAAGTCGGCGAGCGTGCGGCCGCGGAAGGGCACGACGCCGACGCAGCCCTCGTTGCGGTCGCCGAAGGCCACCTTCGCGAACGCCGCCGGCGCGAGCACGACGATCGCCGTGCCCCGCGCCTCGAGCTCGGCCAGCCACGCCTCGAGCGCCCGCCCCGCGGGGAGCCCGTCGGCCGCGTCGGCCGCCGGCGCCGACTCCGCCTCGAGCGCCGACGCCAGCCAGGCCGCGTCGAGGAACAGCTCCACCGGCACGATGCCGGCGGCGACGGCGCGGCGCACCTCGCGGCCGCCGTCGACGAGCGCCAGACCGCTGGCCCGGCGCGCGGGAGCGTCGCGCAGCGTCGCCGCCGCGCGGACGCGAGGGTTCGAGGGGCTCGTGATCGTCGGGCGCGGGCTCATGGGGGCGACCAGCGGGCGAAGGCGCCAAGGAGCAGCACGCGGCCGGACGCGTCGCGGACCTCGAGCGGACCCGATGCCACGCGCGCCTGCCGGCCGGCGACGGGGCCGAGTGCCGCGGCGAGGCGCGCCGGCGTCCAGCCGGGGGAGTGGCAGGTGAGGAGGAGCGGGCCGGACGGGCTCGGGCCCACGAGTGCCGCGAGGTCATCCAGCAGCGCGGGGAGATCGCGGTCGATGGCGAAGGCCTCGCCCCGCGGGCCGTGGCCCCAGGAGGGGGGGTCGAGGACGGCGCCGTCGTAGCGGTTGCCGCGGCGTCGCTCCCGGGCGACGAAGGTGCGGGCGTCCTCGCACACCCAGCGCACCGGCGCGTCGGCGAGCCCCGACGCCGCGGCGTTGCGGCGCGCCAGGGCCACCGCCTGTCGCGACGCGTCGACGTGCACCACCTGCGCGCCGGCGATCGCCAGCGCCAGCGACGCGGCGCCCGAGTGGGCGAAGAGGGAGAGCACGCGCCGCTCGGGCGCGGCGACGCGCTCGAGCCAGGCCCACTGCGGCGCCTGTTCGAGGAACAGCCCGGTCTGCCCCGAGGCGGCGGGGCGCACAGAGAGCCGCAGGGCGCGGGAATGGAGCGGCACCTCCACCTCCCACGGTTCGGGCAGGTTCCCGCGCCGCTCCCACCCTCGGGGGAGCCGGTCGGGGGCGTGGGAGGGCGTTTGTGCGCTTTCGCCCCCCGCACCGCCGGTGTACTTTACGAGGGCTTCCCGCCAGACCGCGGGGAGGGCCGGGGGAAGCGTGGCCTGGGGGAGCGGGCGATCGACGAGGATCCCCCCGAGCCTTTCCAAGCGCCTCCCGCCGCCGAAGTCGACGAGCGTCGCCCCGACACCGCTCGTCACGCCGCACACGGGGGAGTCGTTCATAGCCTCCCAGGATACGCCCGACCGCGCACGATCCCAACGCGTCGCCTTACGCCCCGGAGCCGAGCCATGACCATCCGCCACCACCGTCGTCGTGCCGCCCTGATCCTGCTCCTCCCGCCCCTGGCGATCGGCCCGTGGGCCGCGGCCGCCGAGGGCCCGGAGCCGGCCGCCGCCCCCGCGGCGGTCGAGTCGTCGCCGGCCGACGTGGCGGTGGGCAATCTCGTCGCCTTCCTCGAGGGGGAGGGCGATCGCCCGCGCGAGCGGGAGCACCGCCGCGACCACGTCCGTTCCCTCGAGCGCGATGCGCAGCGGCCGAACGATCGACAGGAGCAGGCGGGCGACGCGGAGCGCACGGAGCGGGCACGCGGCGAGGCGGGCCGGCGACCGACGCGCCCGGGGGCGCCCTCCATGCCCGGCGGCCCCGGCCGGCCGGGGCGTCGGCCGTTCGACGCCGATGGCGCCCGCGAGGGGCGGCCCGGCATGCCGCCGGGGCGTGGCCCCTCGCTGCAGCGCTTCGGGATGCCGAGGCCGCCGATGCCCCGCGGCGCGGCGGGCGAGCAGCCGAAGGTGCAGGCCTTCTCCTTCCGGGTCGCACCCGATGGCGCGGTGCAGGGGGGACCGATCCCCGGAGGCCCGGTGGCAGGGGGGAAGGATGGCGCCGGGAGCCCGCAGGGGAAGGGGGCGATCGTCCTCAGCATCGACGGCGACGTGATCAAGCTCGGTGACGGCACGATCAAGCTCGACGGGCTCCCCGGCATCGGCGGGATGATGAAGGGCATGGTCGTGCCCCCCGCCTCCGGGCCCGACGCGCACGCCGAGGTGCGGCAGCAACTCGAGCGGATCCTCGACAAGGTGAACGCCATCGAGGCACGGCTCGGCGGTCCCGGCGCCCACGGCCAGCCGCACGCCGGCCCGCACCAGCCCGGCCCGCAGGGACCGATCTTCCAGAATCAGGGGCCGCATCAGCCGGGGCCGCAGCCACACATGCAGCATCAGGGTCCCCACCAGCCCGGTCCGGGTGGGCCGCCCGGCCCCGGTCCGCAGCCTGGTCCCGGTCCGGGCGGGCACCATCCCGACGAGATCAACCGGCGCTTCGAGGAGCACGCCCGCGAGCTCCACGCCCGCGTCGAGGAGCTCAAGCGCGGCGTCGCCGAGAAGCTCCAAGGCGCCGGCCGCGGCGAGGAGGAATGGCGCGCCTGGCACCAGAAGCTCGCCCAGACGCACGAGCAGCTGCAGGAGCGCTTCCAGGACGTGCGCCGCCGGTTCGCCGAGCAGCAGGAGCGCATCGAACGCCTCGAGCAGGAGGTGCGCCGCCTGCGCGAGGAGCGCGGCCAGCCCGCCGGCGAACGGCGCGAGCGCGATCGCGAGCGGCCGCGCGAGCAGGAGCCGCGGCGGCCGGCGGCCGACGGTCCTTCCGATCCGCGGCCGCTGTGAGGCCGCCGATGCAGCATGTGGTGCGGCATTCGGGGAGCGGCATGAGCCGGGCGGTGCCCCGGCGTGGCGGCGTGGCCGCGCGGCTGGGGGCGGCGCTGGTCGTCGTCACCGCGGTGGCCGTGCCCGTGGCCTCCCGCGCGGCGCGGGCCGAGGAGGGGTCGCGGCCGGTCGATTTCAACCGCGACATCCGCCCGATCCTCTCCGATCGCTGCTTCGCCTGCCACGGCCCCGACGTCGCCAAGCGCCAGGCCGGGCTGCGCCTCGACACCGCCGCCGGCGCCATGGCGGAGCTCCCCTCCGGCCTGCGCGCGGTGGTGCCTGGAGATGCCGCGGCGAGCGTCCTTCTCGAGCGGATCGCGAGCGCCGACGCCGGGCTCGTGATGCCGCCGCCGCACGTCGGCAAGCCGGTGACGGCCGCGGAGGCGGCGGTCCTGCGGCGCTGGGTCGAGGCGGGGGCCCCCTACCGCGGCCACTGGGCCTTCGAGCGCGTGGAGCGGCCGGCGATCCCGCAGCCGCTCTCGGCCGCCTGGCCGCGCACGCCGGTGGACGCCTTCATCCTCGCCCGGCTCGAGGCGGAGGGGATGCGCCCCGCGGAGGAGGCCGACCGGGCCACGCTCGCGCGGCGCGTGAGCCTCGATCTCACCGGCCTCCCGCCCGCGCCGGAGCAGGTCGCCGCCTTCGTCGCCGACACCGCCCCCGACGCCTACGAGCGCTACGTCGACGCCACGCTCGGGAGCCCGCACTTCGGCGAGCGCATGGCGCTGGAATGGCTCGATGCCGCACGCTACGCCGACAGCCACGGCTACCAGACCGACTCCGGCCGCTCCAACTGGCCGTGGCGCGACTGGGTGATCGGCGCCTTCAACGCCGGGATGCCCTTCGACGAATTCACCATCCAGCAACTCGCCGGCGACATGCTCCCGCCGGTGCCGGGCGACGCGGCGGCGACGCGCGGCCGCGTGGTGGCCACCGGCTTCAACCGCAACCACCGGATCAACGGCGAGGGGGGGATCATCGCCGAGGAGTGGCGCGTGGAGACGATCGTCGACCGGGTGGAGACGACCGGCCAGACCTGGCTCGGCCTCTCCGTCGGCTGCGCCCGCTGCCATGACCACAAATACGACCCCCTCTCGCAGCGCGAGTTCTACGCCCTGTTCGCCCTCTTCGGGAACGTCCCCGAGACCGGCATGATCATGGGCAGCGAGACGCGCAGCGGCGGCAATTCCGACCCCCTCGAGCCCCTCCCCACGCCCGCGCAGGAGGCCGAGATCGCGCGGCTCGAGCGGGCGATCGGCGATGCCGAGGCGGCGATCCAGGCGGGGGAGAAGGATCTCGCGGGCCTCGTCGCCGACTGGGAGCGATCGGTGCAGGGGGTGCTCGCGCTGCCTGACGATCCCTGGCAGGCGCTCGAGCCGGAGACGGTGTCGAGCCGTGGGGGCGCCTCCTTCCGCCGGCTCGACGACGGCTCGTGGCTCGTGGAGGGGGCCGCGCCCGCCCTCGACGTCTACGAGATCACCGCCCCGCTTCCCCCGGGGGGCCTCGGCGGGGTGCGCCTCGAGCTGCTCGCCGATCCCTCCCTCTCCGGTGGCGGCGGCTTCGGCCGCGCCCACAACGGCAACGTCGTCGTCAACCGCATCGAGGCCGCGATCGACCCGCCCGGCGACGCTGCGGCGGTGGCGCTCGCGCTTGCGCGTGCCGAAGCCGACTACGAGCAGCAGGGCTGGCCGGCGGCGAGCGTCCTCGGCTCCGGGCCGGGATGGGCGATCGACGGCCATCTCGCCGACAAGCGGCAGCCGCGCCGGATCGCGCTGTTTCCCGCCGCGCGCCTGGATGTCGCCGCAGGCGCCCGCCTCCGGCTCACGATCCGGCAGGAGGTGATCCAGGGGCACGCCTTCGGCCGCTTCCGCCTCGCCTTCGCCCCGGCGGCGCCGGAGCTCCTCGGCGTGGCCGGGGTGAGCGTGCCGGCGGAGATCCGTGACATCCTCCGCGTCGACGCCGCCGCCCGCGTGCCGGAGCAGCGCGAGAAGGTGCTCGCCTTCTACCGCGAGAGGGTGGGGGGGCCGGTGAAGCAGGCCGTCGCGGCGCGTGACGCGGCCGCGAAGGCGCTGGCCGAATACCGCGACGCGCTGCCCAGCGCCATGGTGATGCGCGAGGGGCCGCCGCGCGAGGCCTTCGTGCTCGAGCGCGGCGAGTACGACAAGCCGGGCGAGAAGGTGGAGCCGGGCCTGCCCGCGTTCCTCCCCCCGCTGCCGCCGGAGACGAAGCCCGATCGCCTGGCGCTGGCGGAGTGGCTCGTGAGCCGCGATCATCCCCTCACCGCGCGGGTGTGGGTGAATCGGCAGTGGGAGCGGATCTTCGGCACGGGCCTGGTGAAGACGAGCGAGAACCTCGGCAGCCAGGGGGAGTTTCCCAGCCACCCGGAATTGCTCGACTGGCTCGCGGCTTCCTTCATGGAGGGGGAGGGCCTGCCCGCCGTCGCAGGCACGCCTGCCCGGCCCTGGGACATGAAGGCCTTCCTCAAGCTGCTCCTCACCAGCGCCGTCTACCGGCAAAGCGCCCGGGTCGACGAGGCCACCCTGGCCCGCGATCCGGCCAATCGGCTCCTCGCCCGCTTCCCGCGCGCGCGGCTCCCCGGGGAGATCGTCCGCGACCGGGCCCTCGCCGCGGCGGGGCTGCTCGTCCCCACGATCGGGGGCCCGAGCGTGCGCCCCTGGATGCCCGACGGCGTGTGGGACGACACCAGCCGCTACGGCAATCTCCGCGGCTACGTGCCCGACGCCGGCCCGGGGCGCTTCCGCCGCAGCATGTACACCGTCTGGAAGCGCACCGCGGGCCCGCCGACGATGCTCCTCTTCGACGCCCCCAACCGCGAGACCTGCACGGTGAAGCGGTCGCGCACCAACACGCCGCTGCAGGCGCTGGCGCTGTTGAACGAGCCGACCTTCCTCGAGGCGGCCGCCGGGCTCGCCCGGCGGATGGTGGCGGAGGGGGCCGACGACGAAGCGCGGCTGGCGCGGGGCTTCGCGCTGGCGGTGGGGCGCGTGCCCGACCGCGCGGAGCTCGCGACGCTGCTCGAGGGCCTGGCCGTCGATCGGGCCGCCTTCGCCTCCGACGGGGCGGCGGCCGAGCGCTTCATCCTGGCGGGATCGGCCGGGAGGGCGCTCGCCGAGGTCACCGCCGGGATGCCGGCGGCCGAGTTCGCCCCCTGGTGCCTGGCGGCCAACGTGATCCTGAACCTCGACGAATTCGTGATGCGGGAGTGACCCTGGTGACCAGCCCCCTCGACCCCCTCCGCCTCCAGGATGCCCTCAACCGGCGCGTCTTCCTGGGGGGCGCCGTCGGCGGCGTGGCCGCGGCGCTCGCCGGGCTCGCGCGGCCGCGCGCGGCTCTGGCGGGCGCCGCGCTCGCCGGCCTGCCGCACCACCCCCCGCGGGCCAAGCGGATCATCTACCTCTTCCAGTCGGGCGCCCCCTCGCAGATGGATCTGTTCGATCCCAAGCCCGCCATCAGCGGCCGCCGTGGCGAGAACCTCCCCGACTCGATCCGGCGCGGGCAGCGGCTCACGACCATGACCAGCGGCCAGGCGACCTTCCCGGTGGCCCCGTCGATCTTCCCCTTCGCGCAGCACGGCCAGGCGGGGATGTGGTTCAGCGACCTCGTGCCGGGCCTCGCCTCGCACGCCGACCGCTGGTGCATGATCCGCTCGATGCACACCGAGGCGATCAACCACGATCCGGCGATCACCTTCTTCCAGACCGGCCACCAGCTCGCCGGCCGGCCGAGCATCGGCGCCTGGGCGAGCTACGGCCTGGGGAGCGACAACGCCGATCTCCCGGCCTACGTCGTCCTCACGAGCTTCGGCAGCGGCCGCCCCGACGACCAGCCGCTCTACGACCGCCTCTGGGGCTCGGCCTTCCTCCCCACCGAGCACCAGGGGGTGCGCTTCCGCAACGCGGGCGCGCCGGTGCTCTACCTCGACGACCCGCCGGGCCTCTCCCGGGCGGCGCGGCGCTCCACGCTCGACCGGATCGCGCGGCTCAACGCCCGTCGCTTCGAGGCCCAGGGCGATCCCGACATCGCCGCGCGCACGGGGCAGTACGAGATGGCCTTCCGCATGCAGACGAGCGTGCCGGAGCTGGCGAGCCTCGCCGACGAGCCGAAGCACGTCCTCGAGTCCTACGGCCCCGACGTCGAGCGGCCCGGCAGCTACGCCCGCAACTGCCTCCTCGCCCGCCGGCTCTCCGAGCGTGGCGTGCGCTTCGTGCAGCTCTTCCACATGGGATGGGACCACCACGGCGGCCTCCCCGGCGCCATCCGCGGCCAGTGCCGCGACACCGACCGGGCCACCGCCGCGCTCCTCTCCGATCTCGCCGACCGCGGGCTCCTGGACGAGACGCTCGTCGTCTGGGGGGGGGAGTTCGGCCGCACGATCTACTCGCAGGGGGGCGTGAGCGAGACCGACTACGGCCGCGACCACCATCCGCGCTGCTTCACCATGTGGTGCGCCGGCGGCGGGCTCAAGCCGGGCGTCTCGCTCGGTCGCACGGACGACTACGGCTACAACATCGTCGAGCGCCCGATCGAGGTGCACGACCTGCACGCCACGATGCTGTCCCTGATGGGCTTCGACCACGAGAAGCTCGTCT
>CAISKG010000113.1 GCA_903885855.1 uncultured Planctomycetaceae bacterium | reverse complement strand
CCGGTCCCGCGGCGCGCCGCCGCCGCCGAGGAGGCCGGCCGATCGGAGGAAGACGGCGCCGAGGGCGAGGATCACCACGAGCGACGATCCCAGCAGCGCCCACACCGCCGCCGGCGTGCGCCGCCGCACGGCGATCGTCGGCTCCGGAGCGACCGGCCGCATCGCCACGCCGCCGCCGCGCGCCTGGCCGCGGGCCGGGGAGCGATCGGAGGCTCCCTGGAGGGCGGCGGCGCCGGCGAGGAGGATGTCGGGCTGGCCCTGCAACCGGTGCTCGATCGATTCCAGGAGCGCCCGGCGACGCGCGTCGTCGAGCGGGGTGAGCAGGGTCGGATCCCGTGCCACTTCCGCCAGCATCCGGTGGCAGCCCGCCACCTCGGCGAGGTGGAGATCCGACTCCAGGCAGATCGTCTCGAAGGCCTCGAGCCGCTCCGTGGCCAGGGCGTTGTCGAGGTACTCCGCCACGGTGTTGGCGTCGGCGACGAGCCCCTTGCCGGCGACGCGCGGCGCGTCGATCCGGTCGTTGGCCACGGCCCCCTCGATGCGATCGATCAGCTGGCGGGCCAGTTGGCTCGCCTCCACCTTGTCGCCGAGCGCCTCGCGCTGGTCGTCGGGGAGCACTCCGTCCATCCAGGCCAGAAGCGTGCGGAGCGTGAGTCGCATGGCGGCGATTCCGATACGGTCGCGTCGGGGGGCCGGGCGGAGCCCCGTCTCCTTTATGAGTGGCGCGGGCGCCGGGATTTCGTGCAGGGGAGAGGAGTGGATTTCCGCGCCCCCTCGATCGATGGAGCCGCCAAGGCCCGCACGGCCTTGTTTTCAGGCGATTCGCCCTCCTCGCGAACGCTCCCGCCGAGCGAGGCGTATAGGATGGGACGGCTGCAGGTCCGAGGGCCCCTGCGCGCCCGGAGGGCGTCCGGAAGACTCCCGGACGGCGACCGGTTCGAGGCGTGCGGCGAGGGTTTCCCGGCAGCCGGCGGGAGCGTTGCGATGACCGATGCCCAGCGTGTCCGGCAGCAGATGCTTCTGCGTCATGCCTCCGGGTACATCGAACTCGGCGAGATCCTCATCGAGGCCGACGAGGCGGTGCCTGCGTCGGCGGCGCGGCTCCTCCGTCGGGCGCTGGCCACGCTCGAGGAATTGCCGGCAGCCGCCCGCGACGACGCGGTGGCCCGGCTGCTCGAGGGGGAGGCGCTGCGTGCCCTGGGCCGCTGGCAGGAAGCGCTCGTGCCGCTGGGTCGGGTGGTGGAGGAGGATGCCTCGCGCGTCGAGGCGTGGCTGGGGATCGGCTGGTGCCTGAAGCGGCTCGGGCGTCTCACGGAGGCGATCGAGGGCCTGCGGCGGGGGCTCGAGACGGCTCCCGAGAAGGCGATCCTCCATTACAACCTCGCCTGCTACCTCTCCCTCGCCCGCGACGCGGCGACCGCCACGGAGCATCTGGCCAGGGCGATCTCCCTCGACGGCCGTTACCGCGACCTTTCGGGGGACGAGCGGGATTTCGATCCCATCCGGGACGATCCCCGGTTCCTGGCGGCGACCCACCTGGCGGTGTAGCCGACGCGTGCCCCGCCGGGGCCACGGGTTTGCCTTGCCGCGGCGCGATCGGTTCTGATGGGGGCATGACGAGCCCCGCGCTTCAGGACATCGTCGCGCTTTTCGGCTGTCCGGCAGCCGGGAATCCGGCCCAGTATCTCTTCGAGCGCGCCATCGCCGCGGCCGGCCTCGATTGGCGGTTTCTCTCGGTCGACGTCACCCCCGAGCGCCTGCAGCCGGCCCTGGCCGGCGCGGCAGCGATGGGGTTCCGCGGCTGCATGCTGGCCGGCCCCTTGGAGGAAGCGGCCCCGACGTTCCTCGCGCGCCTCACGCCAGCCGCCGACTTCGCCGGGGCGGCGAACCTCGTGGAGGCCACGCCCGACGGCCTTCTCGGCCACATCACCGGGGGCCGGGGCATCGTCGAAGCGCTGCGTGCCCACGCCGAGATCGTCGGCGCGCGGGTGCTGGTGGCCGGCGCGGGCGTGCTCGGGCGGGCCACGGCACTCGAGCTCGCGCTGTCCGGGGCGGCGGCGATCGTGGTGGCGGACCGTGATGCGGCGCTCGCCGGCTCGCTGGCGCATGCGATCGCGGCGATCGAGCCGTCGTTGGCGGTGGAGACGCTCGTCGGCGACGGCGCGATCGAGGTGCCGGAGGGGGTCGGGCTCGTCGTCGCGGCCCGCGGCGTGGGGGAGCCCTGTCCGCGGTTCGAGCGGTTGCGCGGCGACCTCATTCTGGCCGACACGGCGCTGGCGGATCAGGCGTCGCCGGCGCTGCGTGCCGGTCGCGAGGCCGGCTGCTGCGTGATCGACGGGATCGAGATCCACGTCGAGCGGGCGGCGATCGACTTCCGCACGCTCACCGGCGTGGAGACCGATCCCGATCTCCTCCGCGAAGCGCTCGCGGAATTCCTGAGCGCGTAGGGCGGCCCCGCGGCCGCGGCCATCGGCCCGCGCCCGTCAGCCGGCGGGGGTGAGGCGGGCGAGCTTCGTCTCCAGCGCCGCGACGCCGTCGCGGATGTTGGAGACGGCGTCGTCGGCGAGCCCCTTCACCCGGGCGAGCACCCCCTCGGGGAGCGTCTCGCCGGTGGCGTCGACCAGGAGCGCCAGGCCGCGGAGGGCGTTGAGCACCACGAGGGCCCGCTTGTAACGCCGCGACTGGGCGGCGTCTTCGTCGTCGCGCGAGCCGCCGGGGACCGGAGCCGGTTCGTCGGGGAGGCCGAGCATCTCCTCGAGGGTGTCGAGGGAGCGGCGATCGCCGAGCCGCGCGAGGGCCAGCGCGGCGTTGTAGCGGACGTCGTCGGAGGCATCGACGAGGAGCGTGAGGAGGCGCTCGGAGGCGGCCTGCTGGTTGCCTCCCGCCACCACGCCGAGGGTGAAGGCGGCGGCGGAGCGCAGGCCCGGGTCTTCCCCCTTCGAGGCGGCGACCACCGCGGCGGCGGCGGCGGGGCCGGGGGGCTCGCGACCGGCGGCGACGAGATTCGTGGTGAGGACGGCGAGGGCCTCGGTGGCGGCCCGGGCGACGGCGGGATCGGGATCGGGAACGCGCTCGAGGAGCGGCGCGACGGCGTCGGGGATGGAAAACTCCCCCAGCGCCCGGCACAGATACACGCGGAGCATCTGCGACTGCTCGCCCGTGCGGCCGCTCTTGGACTCGTCGGCGAGGATCCGGCCGAGCTCGGTGGCCAGGGCCGCGTCGGACTTGAGCGTCTTGCCGGTGGGCCCGCGGAGGTCGTTGGCGAGGTTGAGGGCGGCCTGCCAGCGGCCTTCGTTGTCGCGCCGCAGCGTGCGCACGTAGGCCTGCGGGTCCTGCCCGAGGTGGGCGATCCAATGGAAGGCGAGCCAGATCCCCACGATGATCGACACGATCACCGCCGGCACCACGAAGAGTTGCACGAGGAAGCCGGCGCTGGGGGGTTCGACCGGCGGGAGCAACTCGTCGGCCGAGAGCGTGCGCGGGCGCGGCGGGGCGGCCGGGTCGCGGGGGAGGTCGGCGGGGCGGCGATCGGCGTCGGCCATGGGGGGCATCCGGGGCGGGGGCCGCGGGGTGGAGCACCCGGCGGTGTCGGACGGGCGGCGGGGCTGCCGGCGGGCGGGAGGACGGGTCATTCTAGCCTTCCGGGCCGGGGTATGGAGTGCGCGGCGACGGGTGGCCTTTTCGGCCCCGGGGCGTTCTCATGCAGGGGCTCCCAGTGCCGGCCATCCCCCCTTTTTCCGCGATCCGCGTTCCGCCCATGCCCCTTTCGCGAAGCGCCGGCGGTCCCCTGGCCTCGAGTCTGTGGCTCGCCGAGCCACCGTCATCGGCGGGCGATGCGTCTGGCGCGGCGGCGGTGGCGGAGGCGCTCGCGCTGGATGAAGCGCTCCTCGAGGAGGCGCACGAGGGCCTGCGGCAGGCGCGCGTGGTGCGGGTGTGGGAGGCGCCGGAGCCGGTGGTGGTGGTGGGGTCGTCGAGCCGCGTGGAGGAGGAGGTGGATCTGGCGGCGTGCGCCGCGGCGGGGGTGCCGGTGCTGCGTCGGCCGAGTGGCGGGGCGACGGTGATCCTCGGGCCGGGGTGTCTGATGTGGAGCGTGATCGAGGCGTTTCCGCTCGGTGTGCCGGCGGTGGAGCGGATCCACGAGGCGATGCTCGGGCCGCTGGCTGCGGCGCTGTCGGACGGGGGGCCGGCGGTGGCGCGCCTCGGGACGAGCGACCTGGTGCTCGCCGGGGCGCGCGAGGAGGAGGCGCGGAAGGTGTCGGGCAACGCGCTGCGCGTGCGGCGGCATGGCGTGCTCTATCACGGCACGCTCCTCGACAGCTTCGACATCGGCTTGGCCGGGCGGCTGCTGCGCCATCCGCCGCGGGAGCCAGGGTACCGGGTCCGCCGGCCGCACGAGGCCTTCCTCGCCAATCTCGGGATGGGGCGGTCGCGGCTCGAGCGGCTGGTGCGGGGGGCGTTCGGGGCGGCGGGCACGTTTCCTCTGGCGGAGGTGCCCCACGGGCGGGTCGAGCGGCTGCTCCGCGAGCGCTACGCACTTCCCGCCTGGACGCACCGGCTGTAGGCCGTGCTGCGAACGCCGACGGGGCAATCCCGGCAGTCCTGGCAAGGGATGCGGGTGGCGCGGTCTGCGATCCGCGAGCCAGTCAAGGTCACTTGCGGCCGGGGGATCGGACGATGAACCAGGCAGTCGAGGAAGGGGGCGCGGGGCCGAAACCCGCCTTACTTCGCGGCGAAACGCCCGGTAGAGTCCCTGGCCGACACGATGTCGCCGGGCCCGCTCGATCGGGTCGCGCCCCGCAGGACTGCAACAGGAGGTTGCCGATCATGCGTTTGCACATGCACGCTGCCGACGTCCGGAACCTGGTCACCAGGTACTTCCTCGAATTCGGCGCCAGTGCCGTCGACGCCGCCGACGTGCAGGAGAACATCCGCATCGACCGTGGTCGGTGCGTCGCCCGCTGCTATCGCGCGGCGGAGATGTTCGCCATGTGGCTGATCGACGTCGGGGTGCTGCAGTTCTACGACGCCGACGGTGAGATGCTCCACACCGTCAATCTCTTCACGGAGCTGCAGCCCCAGCGGGCCGCGGCCTGATCTCCTGATTCGTCACCGCCGCCACGGCTCCCGGGGGGGAGGGTCGTGGTCGCCTGCCGCGGTCGCGGTGCGCGCGCGGGTCCCTCCGGTCGACTCAGACCCCAGGATGGGACCGGACCGATGCCCCACGCGCTGTCGCAGTCGCTGTCAATCGTGATTCCGGCGCCGGCCGATCCGGCCGCGCTCGAGGAGACGCTGCTGAGCGTCCTCGAGAATCGTCCCCACGACTGCCAGGTGGTGGTGGCGGTCGGCTTCCCCTACGACGATCCCTGGAACGTCTCGGCGGAGGGGGTGTCGTTCGTGCAGGCGCCGCGCGGGGATCTCGCGGTGTGCGCGACGGTGGGGATCGCGGCCACGACGGGCAGCGTGGTGCACGTGCTGGCGGCGGGCTGGCAGGCGACTCCCGGCTGGACCGACGGCGTGCTGCCGCTCTTCGATGCGGCCGGCACGGGGGCGGTCGTTCCGCTGGCGGTGGCGAAGGCGGATCGGGAGCGCGTGGTGTCGGCGGGGATGCGGTATCGGCGGGGCGGGCGTCGGGTGGCGCTTGCGCGTCCTGGGAGAGGGATGGCCGTCGGTGCGGAAGCGGAGGGCCGCGTGGGAGCGCGGCCTCCGCTGGGCGTGGTGGTCGGCCCGCGGCTGGAGGCGGGATTTTGGCGCGGGGACGTGCTGCGCGACGTGCGGGGGGGCGTGAGCACGGTCTGCGGGGCGCGGCTGGCCGACGCCGATCTGGCGGTGGAGTTAGCGGCGCGGGGCCTGGTGACGGTCGTGGCGGAGGGCGCGCGGGTGGTGGCGGGGGTGGAGCCGGCGCGCGAGGGGGCGTTCCGGGCGGGGCTGCATGGGGAGCGGTTGTTTTGGCGGTCGATCGGGGGGCGGTCGTTGCTGCCGGCGCTGCTGCTGCACGGGGTGGAGGTGGTGCGGCATGCGGTGGTGACGGCGCCGTTGGGCACGCTGCCGATGCTGGCCGGGAGGCTGCTTGCGGCGCTGCAGGTGGGCTCGTACCTGCCGCGGTATCGCCGGCTCGTGTCGCTGGTGGCGGAGGGTTCCCCAGGGGCTGGGGCAGCGGAGCGCGTGCTCGAGGCGGGCGATCGCGGCGGCGTGCCGGAGGTGGCCGGGGAGGGGCGTGATCTGGAGCAGGGTGGGACGATCCGGATCGACGCCGGGCACGACGCCGTATCGCGGCCGCGTCATCGCGTGGCGCCGGCGGCGCCGCTGCGGAAGAGCGCCTGAGCGGGGCGGGCGTGATCGCGGCGGCGGTGCCCCGAGCCCGGCGAGGGGGCCGAGCGCTCGCGGCGTGGGCCGAGCGCTCGCGGCGTGGGCCGAGCGTGGGCCGAGCGTGGGAAACGCGGCGAACCCCAGGCGGCGGCTTGCGTAAAGGCCGCTATTGCGGAGGAATCGGGCTTGGTAGACTCGGGTGCACGCCCTCGTAGCTCAATTGGATAGAGCGTCAGCCTCCGGAGCTGAAGGTTACAGGTTCGATCCCTGTCGAGGGTACCTGAACGGCTGCATCTTCCGTGATTGCGGGAGGTGCAGCCGTTTTTTGTTCGTCGTGCCGCGGTGTGCCGCCGGGTGCGTGCATGTGCGACGTCGGATTTGACGTCGCTTTTTCGTAGTCGGTGTCCGTGACCTGGAGATAGTGCCGCTCGGCCACCCGCACCGAGTTTCCGATCCACTTGCAGACGACATGGATCGGGAACTCGCGGACCAGTTCCGTCTCGCGCGAACTTCGAAGATTGTGGAAAAGCCGGGGCCACGCCGACACCCCTGCCCTCCCCAGGATCCGAAGGAACTGGGTTCGTAGGTTGCAGTTGCTCCCCCGGTAGCGGCGAATGACGTGGGTCGCCCCGGGAGGCGCCTCGTCGTAGATGCACCTCACGCCTCCATCCACGCCGACGACCAGCTCCATCTCGGTCTGCTCGCTCATGCCGCACCTCCCGAGCCAGCACCAGCGCGACGTAGGATGTTCCTGCGGGGCCGATCGACGAGGAGGTCCCCGACGGCCTGCTCGATCCGGGTGAAGTCGTTGGCGACCATCGCCCGGAGCCTGACCGAGTCCCGAAGCTGCTGGGGCTCGATGCCGGTGATGACCTGCCGGGCCTGATCGACCAGGGCGTCCAGCTCGGGGTTGCTGCGGACGTTAAGCCGCCGGAACCGCTCGAAGAACTCCGTGAAGTTCGTGATGGCGGTGTCCCGGAAGACTTTCGGCTGGCCGTCCTGGAGGCCCATGAGCCGTTCGGCCAGGTGCGCGACGAGCTTCTGGAGTTCCGTGGCGAACGCCTGCTCGGCCAGCTCGACGGCGCTCTCGAAGCGTTCACGGACCCGGGCCTGCTCAGCTTCGAAGACACCGGGGTTCAGGGCTACAAGATAGTGCGGCGGCTCGATCGGCGGGTAGGAGACTTCCAGGTCGAACATCCCATCGAGCGTTTGGGGATAGTCGCTGGGATTGAAGAGCGAGCCGAGTCGTCGCCGGGCCTCGTTCTTGATCTGTTCGTACTGGCCGGAGAGTTCCCGGGCGGCATCGAGCAGCTCCTGGCGGAACTGGCTCATGCGTGCGTCGAAGCCCGTGAGCTTGTTCTGGGGGAGCAGCCTGACGCCCAGCTCCGGAAAGGGGAGCGTCTCGGCGCGCCAGTAGCCCGAGGCCTCGCTGCGGACACGGGCGACGTTCCTGAAGCTCGGGTGCTTCGTGTCGAGGATGAGCTTCGTCGCCGAGAGGAGTTCGCGATCGGCCTGGAACGCTCGCGCTGCCGTGGTGCGCTGCTCGGGGGCCAGCGTCTTGCGGACGCCCAGCCACGTGAAGGCGAGCCTGACGGCGACAAAAGTGGCCCGGAGCATGTTGGCGGCGGAGCGTTCGGTCTGGGTCGTGGGGGTGGTGGATGAAGGGGAAGTGGTCCGGCGAGAGGTGGTCTGGCCGGTGTCGGTGGTGGTGGCAGTGGACATGGGTACGTGGGGTCTCCTGGGAGAAGTGAATGGGGGGACCGGCCGCGCAGACGGGCAGCGGCACGATCAGAAAAAGCCCCTGGATGGCGACGGTTTTCGGGGCCAAGGACAGGCGATTGGCCACCGGGGCGACCATGGAGCGGCCTGTCACCAAGAGTCGGAATCAGGGCGCGAAAATCACTGGCTGAGATGGGCGGGCTGCTATCGGGCAGAGGGATGGGGCCGCGAGGGGTACCCCATGGGTAGATAGAAGAAAGAAGAAGAGAAAGAACTATAGAAGAGAATGTATCGGTTCAGCATTCATGCCGATGTGGGTCGGCATAGGTGCTGAACATGGGGGTCGGCATGCGTGCGGAGGTTTGGTGAGAGGCATCCGGTCTGTCAAGCAGGCGAAGGGATGGTACTACTGGGACACCGGCGTGGCAGTGTCGCGCCCTCAAGGCGACGGCCGCATCCAGCCCGATCAGCCGTGGCTGTTGCTCACCTCGATCCGCCCCGCTCCGCTGACGCTTGCCAAGGTGCCATTAGCCCACTGTCCTTCACGTGAGCAATTTACGAAATGAACGGACTAATCGACTCTGAAATCGGTATTGGTTCCACACCATGGCGATGGTGCGGGTCGGTTTCGCTCCTGCAAACGAACGATACTCCCGCGTCTGGCTGGTGTCCCGCTCCCGAGCCATTGCTGGAATCAATGAAACGCCGTGCGAGAGACCCACCAATTCGAGAACCATCGCCAATTGACTGGTCCGCTCCACAGAGATCGGCTGAAACGCCCGCTGATGGCAGAACGAGACGACGTTGCTCGACAAGCAGTGGGCTTCATCCAACAAGACGAATGGATACGGCTGAACGTCGGCAGGTCGAATGCTCGACTTCCCGAGAAGAGGATGTTTCGAAGGAAGGACGAGGAAGAGCTCTTCGTCGAATAGGACTTCGTATTCCAAGTACTTCGAGTCGATGGGCAAAGCGAGAATCGCTAGGTCGATCTCACCTTGTTTGCAACTCTTGAGAAGGGTGTCGGTCGTGTTTTCTTGAACCAAGACGGTGGCGTGCGGGAATTGCTTGGCGAACCGCTGAAGAACGCTCGGCAAAAAGTAGGGGGCGATGGTTGGGATCGCTCCGACTCGGACCCGGCCGGTCTGGCCATCATCGCTAAGCTCAGCCTTGGTTTCTTCGAGAAGCGCGATCGCTTCCTGCGCTCGGCGCTGCAGCAACCCGCCGGCGTCGGTCAGGGCGACCGAGCGGGTCTTCCGTTCAAAAACAGGCTGCCCCAGTTCCTCCTCCAGTTTCTGAATCGAGCGACTAAGCGCCGGCTGCGACACGGCCAGCGCATCCGCTGCCCGCGTGAAACTGCCCAGTTCCGCAATCTTCAAGAAATACCGCAGTTGATCGATTTCCATGTCGGACCGCTCCGAAAAGATGCCTTTTGTGCATGGATCATATACGGCTCATGCATTTGCCTTATAGCAGGGTCGGCGGAAGAATGCCACCGTTCAGCCCGCGTCGGTGACAACCAGAACCCGTCGCAACGCTCCGCCGCCTTTCCCTCTCCGGAGAAATTTCCCATGAGACGGTCACTCGTGTTTTTTGGATTGGCATCCACGGCCATGCTTCATTCGGCACAGGCGCCGGCCCAACCGGCGGCTCAGGCTCAGCCCGCTCAGAGCCCCGGCGCCTCGACGGGCGCCGCAGGCGGCGTCGGAAAATGCCCAGTGATGCGCGACACACCGCCAGCGTCTGCTCGGCACACGGCGGCGGGCTCCATGTCCAATCGCGATTGGTGGCCCGAACAACTCAACCTCGGGATTCTTCATCAGAACTCGACCAAGGGGAATCCGTTAGGTGACGGATTCGATTACGCCACGGAGTTCGCGGAGTTGGATTTGAACGCCGTCAAGAAAGACTTGGCGGAGTTGATGACGTCGTCACAAGAGTGGTGGCCAGCAGACTATGGCCACTATGGCCCTCTGTTTATTCGGATGGCATGGCACAGCGCCGGAACGTATCGGGTCGGTGACGGGCGCGGTGGAGCGGGATACGGAACATTGCGCTTCGCTCCGTTGAACAGTTGGCCTGACAACGCGAATCTGGACAAAGCCCGGCGGTTGCTGTGGCCCATCAAGCAGAAGTATGGCAACCGAATCTCGTGGGCGGATCTCATGGTCTTGGCCGGAAACGTCGCCCTCGAGTCGATGGGCTTCAAGACCTTTGGATTTGCGGGAGGACGCGAGGACGTCTGGGAGCCGCAAGAGGACATTTACTGGGGCCCCGAATCGGAGTGGCTCGGAGACAAGCGCTACACGGGAGATCGGCAGCTGGAGAAGCCGTTGGGCGCCGTGCAGATGGGTTTGATTTACGTGAATCCGGAGGGGCCCAACGGAACCCCCGATCCCCTTGCCGCTGCCCGGGATATTCGAGAGACCTTCGGGCGCATGGCCATGAACGACGAAGAGACCGTGGCGCTGATCGCGGGCGGGCATACCTTCGGCAAGGCGCACGGCGCGGGGCCCGCAGAAGGAAATGTCGGCCCCGAACCCGAAGGTGCCTCCATCGAGGAACAGGGGCTTGGTTGGAAGAATCGGTTCCGCACCGGAAAGGGTGTCGACACCATCACCAGCGGGCTGGAAGGCGCGTGGACCTCTACTCCCACGACGTGGTCCAACGGGTACTTCGACAACCTGTTCGGTTACGAGTGGGAACTGACCAAGAGCCCGGCCGGAGCGCACCAGTGGACCCCCAAGGAGGCTTCGGCACAAGGAACGGTTCCCGATGCGCATGATCCGGCCAAGTCCCATGCGCCGATGATGTTCACGACGGACATTGCGCTCAAGATCGATCCCGCCTATGGAAAAATCTCGAAACGCTTCCATGAGAACCCGGACGAGTTTGCGCTGGCTTTCGCAAAGGCATGGTACAAGCTCACGCACCGTGACATGGGGCCCGTCTCGCGGTTGCTGGGGCCGGAGGTCGCACCGCCACAACTGTGGCAAGACCCGATACCCGCGGTCGACCACGCGCTCGCCGCCGCCGAGGACGTGGCGTTACTGAAAGGCAAAATCCAAGCTTCCGGGCTGAGCGTGTCGCAGCTTGTCTCCACCGCTTGGGCCTCGGCTTCGACGTTCCGTGGATCGGACAAACGAGGAGGAGCGAACGGGGCCCGAATTCGGCTGGCTCCGCAAAAGGACTGGGAGGTCAACAAGCCCAAGGACTTGGCCAAGGTGCTGTCCGTATACGAGGAAATACAAGGCGAATTCAACAAGGCGAACCGTGGCAACGGCAAGAAAGTCTCGATCGCGGACCTTATCGTTTTGGGGGGCAACGTGGGTGTGGAGCTGGCAGCCAAGAACGCTGGGCATACCATCAACGTCTCATTCGAACCCGGCCGCACGGATGCGACTCAGGAACTGACGGACATCGAGTCGTTTGCGGTCCTTGAACCAAAAAACGACGGATTCCGAAACTACTTCGGTGAGGAAACCGATCGCCCGGCGGAAGAGCTTCTGGTTGACCGGGCCCACCTGTTGACCTTGACCGCTCCTGAAATGGCCGTGTTGGTCGGCGGACTTCGAGTGCTCAACACGAATACCGGTTTCGATTCGCTCGGCGTGCTGACGACGAGACCGGGGGCACTCACCAACGACTTCTTCGCCAACCTGCTCGATATGAATACCGAATGGAGGCCGTCCAAGGCTTGCGAACATTTTTATGAAGGTCGCGACCGCAAGACCGGTCAGTTGAAGTGGACGGCTAGCCGCGTGGATTTGATTTTTGGCTCCCATTCGCAACTACGAGCGATCAGTGAGGTGTATGCGAGCGCCGGCTCTGAAAAGAAGTTCATCACCGACTTTGTCGCTGCTTGGAGCAAGGTCATGAGCTTGGATCGATTTGATCGACGCTGACCTGCCCCCCTGTGCGGTCGCTGAGCCGCAGCCGAAGCGGCCGCACAGGGCTGGTCTATCGGAAAACAAAGCCCTAACTTGAAACCTGGTGCCGTTCGTGGGGGCAGGTCAACGATCGGCCCATCGGTCGGAATGATGATTCTCGTCCTGGGGTGGGTCGTCTGCCGGATCGCCCGCCCGCACGTCGTCGAGCGGATGCTGACATAACGCCATGGCACGCATGCTCGTCGACATGAAGCAGGTTTCGAAGCGTTATTCGCTCCGCCCTCAGGCTGGCGTTCGCGACGCCACCGCTGCCGCGCTCCGCGACGGGGATTTTTGGGCAGTCCGGAACGTCGACCTACGGGTCGACGCCGGCGAAGTCGTTGGCGTCATCGGTCACAACGGCGCCGGCAAGAGCACGCTCCTGAACCTCGTCTCGGGAATCGTCCCTCCCACCACCGGCTCGATCTCGATCCACACCGACAGGGTCTGCCGCATCGATCAGGGGGCGGGGCTCAGCACGCAGGAGACCGGCCGCGAGAACATCCGCAGGCAACTGGCCCTCCACGGCGTGCCGGGCGCCGACGCCGAGGCCGAGACCGAGGCCATCGCGGACTTCGCCGACCTCCACGAGCAACTCGACGCCCCGGTCGGCACCTACAGCACCGGGATGCGGAGCCGGCTCGGGTTCGCGATCTACGCCCGCCTCCAGCCCGATCTGTTGCTCGTCGATGACGGGCTCGGCGGTGGCGATCAGCGGTTCCGTGAGCGTGTCCGCGGCTTCATCACCGACTACGTCGCCGGCGGCGGATCGATGCTCATCGCGATGCACGACACGAGCATGATCCGGACGCTGTGCGATCGCGTCCTCCTCCTCGACGGCGGCCGGCCCGTCCTCACCGCCGATGCGACGACGGCGATCGATGCGTACAACCGGCTCGCCATCGAGCGCGGGCTTCCCCTACTGCCGACCCAGCGCCCGAAAGGGGCCCCTCGAGCGGCTCGCCCCGATTCGGCCGAGCTGGCATCCGATGAAGGCATCGGTATCGACTCGATCAGCCTGGTTTCCACCAACGGCGTCGCCGTTCATCCCGGGATGCGCGTGCAGGTCGTCATCGCCGTTCGGACGACACGGCGATTCGACGACGTCGTCCCTCTCATCGAGATCAGCCGCGGGGAGATCGCGCCGCTGGCGACGACGGTCGGGCCTCCCGTCGCGCTCGAGTCCCCCGGGGGCACGCTTTGCTTCACGATCAGCTTCCTGCCGCTCGCGGCGGGGGAGTACGACGTCCGCATCGGGTTCTTCGACCGGGAGCACGACCGCCGCATCGGGCCGACCGACGGATCGGAACGGATGGTCCTCCGGGTCGAGCCGGCCGGAGGGAGGAGCGCCCATGTCGGGAGTCGCGGCGGCCCGCTCCATCTGCCGGTCGTTTGGGAGACTGGGGCGCCCGTCCATCCTGTCGCCGCCGACGCGGCTGCGTTTCACGACAACCCCTACCCCACGTACCGGCGCTGGCTCGCGGAGCCCGGCCCCTTCTATTCACAGCTGCACGGGGCGTGGATCGTCTCCCGTCACGATCAGGTCTCGGCGATCTTACGGGATTCTGTGGTGACCAATCGGACCGTGAAGAACGGGGTTCTCGGCGACACGATGCTGGCCCGAGATCCACCCGATCACGGCCGGCTTCGTGGCCTCATCGCCGGCGGGTTCGCTCCGTCGGCCATCCGGGCGCTCGAGGGTCGGATCGGAACGCTCGTCGACGAGTTGATCGACGGGCTGGCGGGGCTCGAGCGGTTCGATTTCATCGCCCGTTTCGCCGACAGGCTCGCCGGTCGGGTGATCACCGACATCCTCGGCCTCCCCGCCGAGGACCTGCCGATGCTCCTGGAGTCCGTCGACATGTCAGGGGGGCCGGAGGTCGTCGGACGGCGCATGGGCCAGATGCGGGAGTACTTCGCCCGAGTCGTCGATCGGCGCCGCAGTCGGCCCGGGGACGACCTCGTCACCTCGATTCTCGCGGCCCACGATCCCGGCGGCAACGCATCGATCGAGGAGGTGCTCGGCACCTGCGTCCTCCTCCTCCTGGCCGGCTACGAGACGGCGTCGAGTCTGCTCGGAAACGGCTTGCTGCTCCTCATGCGTCATCCCCTCGAGTACGCCCGTCTGCGGGAGTGTCCGGCGTTGGTCGACACGGCGATCGAGGAGATGCTTCGCGTCGAGGGCCCCACCCATTACGGCACGCGACGCGCCGCGACGGATGCGATCGAGGTCGGAGGCCGGTCGATCGCGGCCGGCGCGAGGATCATGGTGTGCTTCGGCGCCGCCAACCGGGATCCCTCGGTGTTCCCGGATCCCGATCGCTTCGACATCGGCCGGACCCCCAACCGTCATCTCGCCTTCGGCTTCGGAATCCATGCCTGTCCCGGAGCGGCGCTCTCCAGGACCCAAGCGCGGATCGCCTTCACGAGGCTCAACGAACGCCTCGGCGAACTGACGTTCGACGTCGAGGCCGGAGCGCCGTTCGTGCCACACTGGCGTCCGGGGTGGCGAGCCCGTGGGCTGTACCAATTGCCGGTTCGGAGGCGTGCCGTGGAGCATGACGTCGGGAGCGCCGGGGCAGTACCCGGCGCGTGACGCGCTGTGCGGAGGCGAGCGGATCGGAGGCGGAGCGCCGGGCCCAGGCGGCGGGTAGGCCGGCCGCCTTCCGTTGGGCGGCGACGTTCTCGGCCGCGGCGATCGCGCCCAAGCGATCCACGGCGTCAGCTGGCTCGAGCGTTGCGACGCCCCCTGCCGACATGGGCCGCGTCGCGGCGGGGCCCGCCGGGGACGGCTACCGCCGCCACGGGAGCAGCAGGCGCTCGAGCGGCAGGCCGGTGAAATGCTCGCTCGCCAGACTCGCCACTGCCACCGCCGGCATCACCCAGATCGTGGCCAGTCGCCACCGCCGCGATACGCCCGCGATCGAGGCGACCCACACCAGGCCGATCGCCACCGTGCCGTCGAGCGCCCATTGATAGGGGACGACTCCGGACTCGCCGTTCACCCAGTCGACGAGCGGCGCCACTACCCGCTTCACGGGATCGTCGGCCGGCACGCCGATGAAGCAGGCCGCGAACACCCTCAGCCCGAACGCCGCGAACGGGATCAGGCCGGCGACGAGTTCCACGCGTCTGGAGAGCTTCGGCAGCGGCGCCGCCCAGATCGCGCTCCAGAGGACGGTGAAGAGCAGGAGCCGCGCGGTGTCCATGCACCGAGTGTAGCCGCGTCTCCACGGTGAGGCGCATGGCGCCACCGGCCGGGGGCCCGGAGCCGCCAGAGCGGGCACGCACGTTCGGGTGTGCCCAGCTCGCGTCAGCCGTCGGAGACGTGGGACGGCGGGCGCTCGCCGCGGCTGCCGGCGACGAGGCCGGCGATGAAGGTGGCGGGCGAACGGGCCGAATCGTCGTCGGGACGGCGCACGGCGCTGGCGACCAGCCCGATCGCCAGGAGGGCATGCGCGCCCTCCAAGGGGAAGTACGCGCGGGTCTTCACATCGGCTGCGATGTGGTCGACCACGCCCCGGCCGAGCACCGGCTCGACCAGATCGCGGAGCGCGGGGGCTTCGAAGGCCTCGAGGACCATCGCATCGATGGAGGCCTGCGGAACGCCCCGATCGGAACGGCGCCCGCGCCGGGGCGGAGCGGTCGCCGCGGCAGGGCGCGGAGAGCGAATCGACACCTCGGGCGAGCGATCGGGATACGGATATCTGGCGTTGATGGCATGCGCGGCGTCGAGGGTCGCCGGCGCGATCGATCGGCCCCCTTCGACCGGAAAACCGGTCAGCCCGGGTTGATACCGTGTCAGAAGCACCGCCACCAGGAGCCGATCGTCGTCGCACGTCGCCGATCGGGTCACGAGCCTGTGGAGCTCCGGGTCGAGCAGCGGACAGCAAAAGAGCTGCCCCGAAGAGACCCCCTCGGCGGCCGTCTTCCCGTAGTGGCTCCGGCAGCGCGTCTCGCGGTAGAAGTGCGTCACCAAGTCGCGCGGGGACGGCGGCGGCCCCCGACGCCCCATCTTGGCCGACACGCGCTCGAGTTCGCGGTGGAACAGCGCGGTGATCGAGTCGACGACGTCGGACTTCTCCTGCGGCGGCAGCGAACGCGAACGGTGGACGACGGTCTGCAGGTACCGGCGGGCGTCGTTCTCCGGATACCCCCGGATGCACTCGCCGCCGTTTCCGCTCAGGGCGAAACGGGGCCTGCGCCGACGAAAGCGATTGAAATACATCTGCTTGTTGGAGCCCATCTTGGCCAGGTACGACCCATCGAGGATCTCCTCGACCGAGCATATTTCCGACGGGCCCTTCAGCTTCTGGCGATTGTTCAGCGAAAAGCCGTAGTGGCGGCTGATCTGCGACGCGATCGCATAGTCTTCCTTGAAGGTGTGGTGCTCCCCCTCCATCGAATGGATCAGGATCTCGTCGAGGTCGATCCCGGCCCCCAGTAGCGTCACGAGCACGGCCCGGGTGTCGAATCCGCCGGAGAGGGCCGCGATCAGGGGCTCTCCCCGACGGACGAGGTTTCCGATCCGTCGCGTCCATCGGCCATACCACCCGTCGAGCAGATCCATCGCCTCGGATGAATCGAGGTCGACCGTGTTCTCCCCGTAGTCGACCGAGCCCACCGTCAGCCGCCCCTCTGGCATCGCGATCGACACGACCGCGCTGCGGTCGAGGAGGACGATCTCCCGGGCGAGCGTCTCCGAGTAATCGAGCCCGACGTCGGATCCGACGAGGGTGCGGGCCACGTCGAGGTTGAGCGAGAGCCGTCGCCGCCGCTTGACGTGATCGACGAGCATCACGAACGAGTTGCTCAGCGCGAAGAAGGCGTCGTCGCGGTAGAGGTAGAGGCCGAAGCTGCCGACGAAGTCTTGTCGGAGGTCGATGCCGTCGGATCGCCGGCGGACGAGCACCCACGCGCCGTTGGCGTCGGGAAGGGCGTCGTCGGTGATGGCCCAGGGCTCGGCGGAGTCTCCGGCCTGGAAGGCGAATCCGTACAGCCGGCTCTGCACGTCGGCGAGGTGCTCCGAATCGATCACGAAGAACGGAGACGCGAACGGCGCGCCGACATCGCTACTCATCGAATGCACTCATGGCTCGAGTCGGGCCGGTGGTGCTCTCGGGGCATCGACATGGGGATCGACGTGGCGGCCCCGTGCAGGCAGCGACGCACGGGCCGATGCAACTGCCGTTTCGCCGCGGGAGCACACGTGGCGGCCAAGCAGCGGCGATGGCCACTTCCGCATCGAAAGGCGGCAGCCCCTCGCCTCGGCGCGGTCGCCGCGAGGGGCATGGCCCACACGATCACCGATCCGAGGGGTTGTAACACCCGCCCAGGGGCGTCACAACCGCGAATGACCGAAGACGACGTGCCTCGCCTCCTGGTGCCCGCGGGCGATCACACGGTCAGGCCACAGCCGCGGCAAATGCCGTGTAGAGATCCGCCGGCAGCGCATGGGCCAGTCGCCAGGTGATCGCCATGGGCTGCTGCGATTCGTGTTTCACGTAGGTTGCGGGACCGAGGAACCAGAAGGCGCGGTCGTCGGCATGCAGCCTTGCGAACAGCATGATCGCCGACCCATCCCGCACGTGATGCTGATAGCGAAGCCCCGTCTTGCTGTCGCTCCGCGTCGCCCCCTGACTCTCCCAGTGAATGAGGTCCCGGCTCAACGCGTAGTCCCGGTAGCGGGTCGTCGGGGAAAACCCTCCGCTCGTCTTGTCGAGAGTGAACGCCAGCAGGTCCGCCTTCGCGGCTTCCGCCCAATACACCCCGGTCTGCCAGGGGGGCATCTTCGCCCCCTCCCGAAGCCCGAATGCGGCGAGTATCTCGAGCCGTGAGTACCTCGCATGCACCTCGAGCGGCACATCCCGACGGGAATCGAGGGGTTTGGTGGCATGGCTCATGCGTGCTTCGAGGACATCGAGAATCGACAGCATCTCCTCACAGACCTTCGGATGGGCACGCAGCAGTTCGTACGCTTCGCCGAGAGCGGTGGTCTTGGTGACCGCCTTGTCGGCGATGCTCGCGACGAGCATCTGCAGCAGCCTGCGGTCGGTCGCCGAAAGCGAATCGACCACCAACGGCCCCCGCTCGCCCAGGAATCGGCGGTACGCAGCCAATCGCCGCCGATCGTCGACGTGCAACAGCCGGCCGCACCCACGCAGCAGACTCCGATCCTTGGGCCCCTCCGCAGCGGTCGTCAGCCCGGCCGCAGCCCGCAATTCGGACCACGATCGGCAGGATGCGTAGAACTCCTCCAGTTCCAGGCCCGTCTCGGCGAGAAAGGCGCCAAGGCTGACGTCTGCGCCTCCGCCGACCATCGCCCGGAGTTCAGCCACTCGGGCTGCCCAACGCGCTGGCGCCGCCTGCCTCACATTCTCCAGCACGATCCGTGACGCCACACGGTCCAGCTCCATGTGGCATCCCGCCGGCAGGAACGGGAACCCATCGGCGATCTGACGTTCGAGATCCCTGCGCGTGCCGCCAAGCAGCGCACGAAAGCGACGGTCGTAGCGAAACTCCTTGCGGTGCTGGCCCACGAAATCCAGGACCGTGCAGACGGTCTTTCCCGGCGCCCTGCGCAGCCCGCGACCGAGCTGCTGGAGAAAGAGCGTCGGGCTGTCGGTGGGCCGCAGGAACAGCACCGTATCCACGGCAGGTACGTCCACCCCCTCGTTGAAGAGATCGACCGAGAACACGACGTTCGTCCTGCCCTGCCTGAGATCCTCAAGCGCCGCGGCCCGCTCGGCGTCGGGCGTATCCGCCCACACCGCCGTCGCCCGAACCCCGGCCTCGTTGAAGATCCGGGCCATGTACCGGGCGTGATCGACGCTCACGCAGAATCCAAGGGCACGAATCCGGCCGGGATCGCCCGCACGGCGATCCAGCTCCTTGAGCACCACGCGCGCATAGGCGTCGTTGGCTGTCAGGATGTCGGTGAGACGTTCGACGTCGTAGCCCGAACCTCGCCGCCAGGGGACGTCCCTGAGGTCCGTGTTGTCGTGGATTCCATAGTAGACGAAGGGCGTCAGCCGATGCTGATCGATCGCATCCCAGAGCCGAAGCTCCGCCGCGATCCGGTGGTCGAACCACGCCAACACGGGCAGCCCGTCGCTGCGCTCCGGCGTCGCCGTGAGCCCGACGAGCTCGGAGGGCTCGAGGTAGTCCAGCAGCCGCGTGTACGAGGGGGCCGCCGCATGATGAAACTCATCGACGATGACGACGTCGAAGTGATCGGGCCTGAGATGCTCGAAACTGACCGCGTTGAGGCTCTGGATCGAGGCGAACACATGCTCGAAGCGCTGCGGCCTCCGCCCTCCCACCCACAATTCGCCGAAGGTCGGCTGACGCAGGGCATGCCGGAATGTCCCCATGGCCTGCTCGAGGATTTCCTCCCGGTGCGCCACGAACAGGAGCCGGGCGCGCGGCATGACCTCGGCGAGGCGGCCGTAATCGACGGCAGCCATCACCGTCTTGCCGGTGCCCGTGGCGGACACGAGCAGGTTGCGCCGGTGGCCCAGGGAGCGCGAGAACGCGATCTTTGCGAGAAGATCCTCCTGGAAGGGCTCGAGCCGTATCTCGATGGGGCTCAGGACGAACGTCGGTCCATCGCCACTGGCCTCCTGACGCTCCAGGAATTGCTCTCGCAGGTAGGGTAGGAAGGTGCCGCCGTTCCAATAGGCGTCGAACACCGCAGCCACCTTGCCCACGACGTCCGGGTTTCGCGCACCCGACACACGGACGTTCCACTCGAGGCCTGTCACCTGCGCCGAGTGCGTCAGGTTCGACGAGCCGATATACGCCGTCGAGAACCCGGAATGCCGGTGGAACAGCCAACTCTTGGCGTGGAGGCGCGTGGTTCCGGTGTCATAGGACACGCGGATCTCCGCACCCGCCTTTTCCAGGGCATCCAGGGCGCGAGCCTCGGTGGAGCCGGTGTAGGTCGTCGTGAGAACCCGAAGCCGACGGCCAGCGCGCACGAAGTCCGCGAGCGCATCGAGCATCGGCTGAATGCCGCTGTATCGGATGAAGGCCATCACCAGGTCGATCGCGTCCGCCGAGTGGATCTCCGTGAGCACTTGGCTTCCGATGGTGGGCTCACCGGGTGCATTGGTGAGAATCGCCGTGTCGAGCAACGGAATCAGCGGTGGGCGGATCGGCTCGGCCTGGCCGTCTGGAAGGACGCGATGGATCGCCCGGAGGATCTCACCGGGGGAGGCCGGCCTGTCGGAAGTGGAGACGGTGCCTCTGGCCTCGGGAACGCGCTGCTTGATCACCTTCACCAAACTGGAAATCACGAAGCGGGAGAGTTTGACTCCCAGGGCCACGCGCTGCTTCTCATCGACCACACCGACCAATCGTTTGACGATGCGGGCGATATGCAGCGACAGGCGATCCGCTGCCTCCGCTGGCCGCAAGCGCTCGCGGTCAGGGCGAAGCCCTTCGGACAAGCCCGCCAACTCGGCCTCCAGGGCTTCCGTCAGCAGCGTTTCGTAGAGGCCCGACGATCGCAGGTTCATTGGCGGGGCCCTTCCAGCTCCATGCGAGACACGAACTCCCGCCCGATCACCACATCCCCCGCCTCCTGCGGGCCGATCACGATCGGCTCGGACGCCGGATGCACCGGCCGCAGTTGCACGCGGCCGTCCGCACGTCAGTCGGGATCCACGAGGCTCCAGGCCCCGCCACCCGGCTTCACGTGGAGCGAGAGGGCCGCCGCATCGCCCTCGGCGAGCGCGTCGAAGAGCGATTGCCTGGCGAACGTCGCCGCCACCTCCACGCCGCCCTCGCCACCCCGCCATTCGATCGGCTCCCCGATCGTCCCGAGCACCACCACGCCGCCTCGCAGGCGTGCCAGATCCGCCGCCTCCGAGATTCTGTGAAACTCGACCACGAACCCTCGTGGAGGGTCGCCCTCGAGCGACGATGGCAGGAGCAGCCACGCGATCAGGCCGCCGTCGGGCGATCGCCACGCTGCCAGCGGCGCCGGCGGGGATTCCCGGTGGGAACCCCCGTGGACCAGCTCCGCCTGCTCGATGGCCGCGCGGATGCGGTCGCAGCGGCGCGCGCCTCGATCGCCATCGGCAGCCGCTTCGCCGAGCACGTCCCCAAACCCCGCGATCGACCGCTCGACCTCGACCGCCGTGGCCTCGAGGATGCCGGCGAGCCACCACGGATAGGGATGACGATGGGCTTCGACGAGCGCGAGCCGCCACTCGGCGAGGACTCTCGTGTCGGCGAGCGTGGCGAGGAAATCGGCCCGCTCGGCCAGCGCGTGATCGAAGAGCCCCAGACTCGCCTCCACGCCTTCGAGCGCCTCGTCGAGCCCGGCGAGCGGCAGCGCGGCCTCGAGCGCCACGGTGGCGGCCCACGCATCCATGCGCGTCGCGAGCAGATCGGCGACGAGGGCCTCCGCCTCCGCGGGCGCCGCCGCATCCCATCGCTCGGGAAGGCTCTCGGCGTCGGCGGTGCCCCGCGCGAGAAGCCGCTCGAGCCACTCGGCGGCGGGAAGCGCGAGGCACGGCAGGAAGGCCCGCTGCCCGGACTGCTCGGGCCCGTGTGTGCAGAGCAGAGCGTAGCCGGCTGCCACGGCCGCCTCGGCGGCGTCCGCCAGGTCCGCCGGCGTGGCCTGCCGATCCGGTGCCAGCGCCGGCACCACCTGAGCGCGGGCAAGGACGCCCCGCCCACGTGGCGCTCCACCGGAAGGAGCCTGACCGGCCTGATCGAACCGGAAGAAGAAAAACTTCATCGACGTCCTCCGCCGCGCGATCGAGCACGGGCCGAACCCTCGGCCCATCCCAGGCGGCGACGACACGACTCATCCCGCCATGGCCTCGAAACCGGCCCGATCGGAATGCCTTCATTCTCGATACGCCCAGCCCCGGCTGCCATGACCGGGATTCCGGTGGCCGGCGGCGGGCCCACGGCCGGGCGCCCGGCCAATCCCCGAGCCACGCGCACCTTCCCCGCGCGTCGGGAGCCGATGACGGCGGCTCCGCCGGCCCCCTCGAAGCGGGAGCGACGGCCACGAGAAGCGCCGCGGGGGCCGAGCGTCATGCTTCCTCCCCGTCATCGGCGACGCCCGCCTCGACCCCCTCGGCCTGCCGGATCTTCTGGATGGCGCGGTAGATGCGCTGATTGACCCAGGCATAGTTCTGCCCGCAGGCGGCGGCCAGGGCCTTGCGACGGTCGGCCCGGTTCCCGACAGCCTCGATGGCCTGCCAGGAAAACCCGGTGGGCAAGTCGGCGTGCCGCAGCCAGGCCTCGCATCGATCCGGGGCGAGCCTGCCGAGGAGCTGACACTCGATGGCGACGAGCACCCGATTCAGCCCCTCGAGATGGGCTTCGAGCATGTCGGCGGGGTCGCGGTCGTCGCGGTCGGAGGCGCGCCTGCGCTGATGGTTCATCGCCTCGTATCGCTTCTCGCGCTTCATCTTCCGCTCGCGCGCATGCGTGCGGATGATGTCGACGCCGCGATTGTGGAGCAGGGTGGAGCACCACGTGCGGAAGCTCGCCTTGGACGGGTCGAATCGACTCCGGTGATTCCAGATCCAGGACACGGCTTCGTCGAGAAACGCATCCTTCGTGAGCGGAAGCATCGAGAGCTTGTTGGCGATGATGGACGCCACCTGCTCGACGACCTTTTTCTCGGCATCCCACGCTTCGACACCATCCCGAGGCGCGCGCGCCTTCGGCGCACCATGACCATCCCTGGGGTGATCGTCGCGCGGCATCGGACGCTCCGTCCGGGCGAGGGTCTGGCCGTCGCCCGTGGCTCCCAGGATACCACGTGGGGGGGGGAGGAGACGCTCGCTCCCGGCCGGCGGGCCGGTCATATCCCGCGGCTCGAGCGGGAATCGGCGGCCGAAAACGGGCCATGAAGCGCCAGGGCGGAGCCGTCGTATGGGAGCAGCACGCGGCCCCGCTTTCCTCGGGCTCGCCGCCGCCCCACGTATCCGCCCCCCTTCATCCACCCCGCAGCCACGAAGGCACCCCATGGACCGCGAACCGCTCATCGGCGAGATCGTCGTCGTCACGCACCACTCCGACAGACACGAAATCGCCATCGGCGAGAAGCTCGCCGTCTGCGGGATCGACGACAGCGACGATACCCTGCAGGGCTGGACCAAGACGTCGAAAAAGGCCAGCGACTGGATCCCCTGGGCCGACGTCGAGCCGGTGGAGTTCGGCTGGGATTACGTCAAGCGCCACCTCCCCCCGAAGATCGCCGCCATCCTCGAGGCCTGCGACGGGATCGAGTTCATCTCGCTGAACGCCGCGATCAAGAACCAGATCCAGGCATGCGCGCCGGACTGGCAAGATCGCGTCGAAATGGCCGTCGGCCAGAGCGATGCGCCCATGCCGAACGGCCTCGGCGCTTTCGTCGATCACGACGAGGACGAGGACGAGGACGACGACGAGGACGAGGACGACGACGACGAGGAGGACGACGACGAGGAGGACGAGCCCGACGACCATCCCCTCTTCGGCCGTGACGCCGAAGACCACAGCGCCCCCATCTGAACGCCCCCCACCCGGCCCCGCTCGCGTTCCCTCCCGCCTTGGAGCCCCCATGAAAACCCTGCCCATCGGCACCCCGATCATCGTCGTCGGCAACGAAAACCGCCACTCCTACACGGTCGGCCAGACGTATGTCGTGTCGCACGTCGATCCGAGCGACCGCACGCTCCGCGCGAAGGACAAGGACGGCCACGAGGGCAATTGGCTGCGGTGGAGCGACGTCAGGCCGGCCGTCGTCTCGGACTGGAGCCGGATCGCCGCCAGCCTCCCCGAGGAGCTCGTGGCCTTCCTCAGCGCCTTCGACGGCATCGCCGACATCCGCCTCAACGAGAAGACCGTCGATGCCATGCTCAAAAGCCTTCCCGACCTGCAGGAGCGCATCGTCGCCGCCGCCATGAGCCCCGAAGGCAAAGCGGCGCTGACCGCCAACCGCCCCGTCGCCCCCACCCCTTCCAAGGAGACGCGCTGATGCCCGCCGCCAAGGGCACCCCCTCCGGGCCGCACGGGCTCCACGCCGGCGGCGACCTCCCGCCGCGCAATGCGAAGGTGTGGATCACCGGCTTCGCCAAGTCGGAGCACGCGGAGCTCGCCCGCCTCGTCGAGCGGGCGGGATTCGTCCCCACCCCGTTCGCCGCCGGGGCCGGCGCCGTCCTCGCCCCCTACCCCGCCCCCCAGGCGATCCTCGACGACGCCGCGCGCACCGGCAGGAAGGTGCTCGCCCCGGCACACTTCCGGCAGTCGGAGCAGGCCCGATCCCGGCGCAGCGCGCTGGTGATCGACGAGGAATCGGTGCGCATCCTCGACGTCTCGCTGCCGCGCCGCGCCGCCGGCGCCGCGCATCCCGCCGCCGACGCGCGATTCGCGCACCTGTGTCTCGACGCGAACTTCCTCACCGCCGCCCGCGCCGTGGCGCTCGGCGCCCGCGCGCGGATGCCGACGGCGCTGGAGGGGGAGACGGCCTGCTCCAAGACCACGGCCGTGACCTGGCTCGCATCGCTCTGCCGGCAGCAATGCGTGCGGTTGAGCCTCAACGGCCAGACCGACACCGGCGAGCTGGTCGGCAAGTTCGTGCCGGGAACCGTGGCCGGGGGACCGGCCTGGAACTTCTGGGAGGGGATCATCCCGGCCGCCATGCGGCTGGGGCACTGGGTGATCCTCGACGAGCTCAACCTCGCCGAGCCGCAGGTCCTCGAGCGGCTCAATCCGGTCCTCGAGACGCATCCCACGCTCGTCCTCTCGGAGCATCGCGGCGAGCGCTACGGGCTGGGCGGCGACGTGCCTCTGGCCGATGACTTCCGCGTCTTCGCCACCATGAACGGCGCCGAATACTCGGGCCGCTCGGTGCTCTCGCCGGCCTTCCGGGATCGCTGGACGCTCTGGAACATCCTCGAGCCGCCGGGCGAGGCCGACTATCGGGCCCTGCTCATGCGGCTCGTCCATGGGGTGCAGCCGGCGTTCATGCTCGGCGGCGTCGAGTGGCGCGCGCCCGACGGCCCGCCCTTCCATCCCGTCCTCGCCGCGGAGCCGGGCATCGACGAGCTCCTCGGGAGGCTGGCGGCCTTCCATGCGGCGGTGGCCACGGCCGCCGGAGGGCCGGCCGGAAGTGATCTCGGCCGCGGACGGCGCGAGCGCTATGTGTTCACGCGCCGCACGCTGCTGGCGGCGATGGCGCTGCTCGCCGAGCGCGTCACCGCGGCGCACGGTGTCTGGGTCGCGGCCCACGAGGCGATCGAGATCGTCTACGTCCAGCGCGTCGCGCCCGGCGCCGACCGCCAGGCCGTCAGGACCACCCTCCGCACCGTGGGGCTCGCCGCATGAACGCCGGGACGAACGGCGTCTCCGCCGCCGCCAGCTCCGAATCCGCCGCCGCCGAGCTGCTCGGCGAGCTCGAGCGGCTCGTGCAGATCGTCGCGCGCAAGCCGCGGCTCGCGCTGCGCGAGGGGGCCCCGGGCTGCGGCTGGGCCTTCGACTGGAGCCGGCACCGGGTGACGGTCGATCCCACCGACGTGCGCACGCTCGCCCCGGACCTCTGCCGCGGCCTCACGGTCCACGAGGCCAGCCACGCGGCGATCACCGTCGTGCAGGACTTCCTGCCGCGGACCACGCTGTGCAGGTACATCCACCTGATCAACGCGGTGGAGGACCTCCGCATCGACGCCTGGAGCGCGTCGCGCTTTCCCGGTTCCGCCCCCTGGCTCATGGCCCACAACGCCGTCGCCCACGGCATGATCCGCGAGCGCGGGCTGCCCCGCTCCCGCCAGGCGCAGTTCCTGCTCGGGATTCTCGAGCGCGGCTCCTTCGGCACCACCGCGGCCGAAACGCTCCCGGAGGTGGTGACGGCGCTCGACGCCTGTCAGGCGGCGGTCGACGAGGCCGTGGCCTGTCAGCCGCCCCCCGGCGACACCCCGGCGGGCATCGCGACGAGCCAGCGGCGCATGTGGAGCATCGTCCGCGACCGGATCGTGCCGACGTGGACGGCACTTGTGAAGATGGACAGGGCCGACGGGATCGGCGCGCTGGCGAGGCGGGAGCTCGAGGCCTTCGCCACCGACATCGCCGACGACCCATCCGGCACCCTCTCGCACGGCGGGCGGCACCGGCATCGGGGGGCGGCGCATCGCAGGCTCCGCCTCCCCGGCGGCGCCGCCGACCCGCGTGCGACGGACCCGGCTCCGGGGCGCGACGCGACGCCCGCCGCGGCGGCCGACCTCGCCGACCGTTACGAGGCCGCCTGGAAGCGCGTCGCGGCCGTCGCCGACCGGCTCGGCGACGATCTCCTCCGCGTGCTCGTGCCCCGGCGGCGCATGCACTGGAGCGATGGCCACGCCTCCGGCCCGCGCCTCCTCACGCGCCGCGCGGTGCAGTACGAGGCCGATCCCCGCCAGTACCGCAGCCTCTGGAGCCGTCCGATCCTCCCGCGCCGTTGCGACCCGGCGGTGCTGCTGCTCGTCGACCGCTCGGGCTCGATGCAGCGCCACCTCGCGGAATACGCCCTCGAGGGCACCGTGCTGCTGACCGAGGTCTGCCACCGGATCGGCGTGGCGGCGGCGGTGTGGTCGTTCGCCACGACCGTGACCGAGGAGCTCGCATGGGACGCCGCGCTCGACGGCGCCGCACGCCGGTGCATCGGTTCGCTCCCCTCCCGCTGCGACGACACGACCGACATGGCCGCCGCCCTCGCTGTCACCGGCCACGTCATGGCCGCCCGGCGGGCCGATCCGAAGATCCTCTTCGTGATCGGCGACGGCGAGCCGGACGACGCCGTGGCCACGCTCGCCGCCGCCGAACGGCTCGAACGCGAAGGCATCGTCACGATCGGCCTGGGCCTCGGCCCGGGCACGGCGGCGCTGGCCCGCTACTTCAGCCGCTCGGCCGTGGAGATCAGCCCCGAGAAGCTGGTCGACCACCTCGCCGGCCTCCTTGGCGAGGCGCTCCTGGCGACGGCCTGAACGCGCCGTCGGCGGCCCCGCGGTCGAGATGCAGGTCGGCGAATTCGCGGGCGTGCTCCGCCGTGCCTTCGAGGTCGAACTCCTCCGCCAGCGTGCCGCCGATCCACGACTGCAGATGCCGCGACTCCTGCGGCGCCGCGGCGTGCGTGGCGACCTCCGAGGCGAAGTTGAGCAGGTCGTAGACGCGGCACTTCACCGGCAGGAGCCGCTGCCGGCGCACCGGCAGCGTGTCGAGGTTCGTGACGCCGTAAAACTCGTGGATCCGGCCGGTGAGCCGATCGAAGTCCTCGAGGATCCCGCTCTTGCGGGCCGGATCGGTCGTCTTCACCTTCACGAGCTGCTTGTGGAGCGTGTGCGCGTCGTGGACCGACGCCCAGGAGGTCTGGGCCGAGAGGAAGCGCTCCCGGATGGCGGCGAAGCCGTCGGCGTGGTCGAAGCACTCGATCGCCCGCTCGAGGGTGTGGCAGGGATCGCGGCTGGAGGGGACGTCGCTGGCGAAGACCCGGTGATAGCCGATGACGCCGTTGACGCACACCATGCGCACCAGCGCCACGTGGATCCGGGAGGCGCCGTAGCCGTCGATCGGCACGTCGACGGTGAAGCGATTGGCGAAGTCGTCGCCGCCGATCGCCAGGGCCCGCTCGCCGCTCCGCGGGGTGAAGGTACAGCTCACGGTGCCGCCGCCGTAGAACGCGCCGAGCGACCCATGGGCCCGCGCGAGGCGCCGAACGTCGTCGATCGACACCAGGGTGTCGCGCGGCCCCGAGACCGCCAGGGCCACCGGGGGCCCCTTGGGGGGACGCTCGACCATCACCCGCACGGTGTCGTCGCGCGACACCTCGCAGATCCGGCGGAAGACCTCCTCGGGCCGGAAGTAGCGGAAGGTGCTCGCGCCGAAGCGGTAGCGGGAAAAGATCGACTTCCAGAAGCGGTCGGAGATGCGGCACTGCTCGCCGTCGACGTCGACCAGCGCCCGCCCCGCCAGCGGCGATTCCCCGCGCGCGGGCTGCGCGGCGTCGGCGCTGATCCGCAGGCGTCCCAGCCTGGCGATCCTCGGCTCGACGCAGATGCGCCCCTGGCTGCCGTCGTCCCCGTCCCCGCCGAGATCCATCCCCTCCACCATGCCGACCATCGTCGTCTCCTTCTCGTGTGTTGCAGTCGTGTGTCGCCTTCTCGTGTGTCGCCCGCCGAGCCCCGCCCACGCCCCATCACCGCCGCCGGAGCCGATCACGTGCCTCCTCGCGGGAGTAGTCCCATGGCCGGATCCGGCGCGGCCCGCGCCGGCCCTCCGCGGTGCCGGGCTTGCCGGCTTTGAGGGCCTTCGTCCCCTCCTCGTCCTTCGACATCCGCACCAGCAGTTCGAGCATCCGCGCCGTGGCCCGCTCCACGCGGTCGTTGAGGCCGATCGAGCGCCAGCCGCCGTCGCTTTCGACGTACTGCACCGCCGGCGTGGCCGTGGCCGTGAAGGGATGCTTCGTGGCCCGGCACTGCACGATCGCCTTGAGCGGCACGTCGGCCGCCCGGCGGAGCACCCGCCCGGCCATCTGCACGGCCGGCCCCTTCCCCGAGGGCCGGCAGAACACCGTCTGCAGGCCGGGGCAGTCGAAGCCCTCCGCCAGCACCGCCACCCCGAGGATCACGCGCACGTCGCCGCGCTCGAAGCGGTCGATCTGCGCGTCGCGATCGCTCGACGCCGTCACCACCTCGCACGGCACGTCCGCCGCCTCGAGGATCGCGGCGCAGGCCCGGCATTCGTTGATGGTGCGGAAGAAGATGAGCGAGCGGCCGAAACGCTCGGGCTCGCGCAGCCAGGTGGCGGCGACCGCGGCGGGGGTGTAGGCGGGGATGGTGTAGTGGGCGAAGGGGCTGAGGAAGCCGTCGAGGACGAGCTGGCGGATGCCGGCGTCGCGCACGCTCCGCTCGAAACACAGGCCGTGCCGGTCGGCGCGCCAGGGGGTGGCCGTGAGCCCGAGGACCTTCCTCGCCCCGACCGCGGCGTGGAGCGAGGCCATGCTCTTGGTGGCGTCGTGATGGGCCTCGTCGACGATGAGCAGATCCCCCCGGGGGGGCGCCCGGTCGAACATCGACACCGTCGTCAGGTCGACGCCGAAGCCGCGGGCGCGGTTCTCACGCTCCACCTGCACCAGAAGATTCCTCCGCATTGCCGTCCACACCACCCGCATGCCGAGCCGCTCCTGGGCCCATTTGGCCACGAGGAGCCCCATCACCGTCTTGCCGCTCCCCGTGGGGCTCTCCACGATCGCCGACCGCGCCTCGGGCAGTTCGACCTTCCGATCGACGCGCGGCCCGGAGAACATCTCGATCACCCGCGCCACCACGCGCTTCTGGTAGTCGCGGGGCTCGATCCGCACCGCGGCGGCCAGGGCGCGGACCGCCTCCGACGAGGGACCATCGGCGGCGGGGGCGGGAGGGGGCTTCATGGGCGGCTCAGGGCGGGGTCTCTCCTGTACGCCCGGCGCTGGCTGCCATTTCCTCACCCGCCAGAAAAACTCCCCGTGCCCCGACCGCGCCCGCTTTTTCGCGGCGAAAACAGGCCTCCGACCAGGCCTCCGACCAGGCCTCCGCCGGGGGCTCGGGCTGGTCGCGGCCCGATCCAGGTCACGCTCCCCGGCCCGATTCCGCTCCCAGGCGGGAGCCGCGCGCGGGGGAGCGTGCGGGCCGCGACGCGGCGGCCTACTGGCGTGCCGCGCCGCGCCACCAGCGGAACCATCCCGCCCCTCCTTCCGGCGTTGCGGGCTGGGG
>CAISKG010000112.1 GCA_903885855.1 uncultured Planctomycetaceae bacterium | reverse complement strand
CGTGAGCCAGCTGGTGTGAGAGAATCCCCGTGGTGCCCCGGTTGGGGCCGGCGGAGGCCGCCAGCAGGTGCCCGGCGAATCTGCGAGCGACGCCGGGTACGTCGCGAGTCATGGGGACCGGCCGGCCGGAACGGCGGTTGACCACGGTCGCGAAAGCGCGGAGGGCCGTTTGACACCGTTGCCCAAGACCGACCATGCGTTGCTGCTTCGGACGAACTTCTCGGACGATGCGGCCTGGACCGAGCTGTGCGAAGCCGTTCGAAGACCCGCGAGTTCGCCGAGAACGTCGATCCGGATGGGGTCTTCCGCGGCTTCCCGCACCGCTGATCGTGTGCGCCGTCGGCCGTCGCCGCGACGGACCAGAAGGGCGTGAGCGGACGACCGGCTTGGATATGCTGGCCGTCCACCCCGACGACACCATCGCCATGAACAGCCGCGCCCTCGAGACACTCGGCGTCCCCACGGGGCTCGTCCGCCTGGCGAAGCAGCTCGTCGCCGAGGCGCGGGCCGGCGGATTCGAGCGGAAGGCGATCCGCCCCGAGCTCGAGGCCCTCCTCGCCGACCCCGCCTCCCATGTCGGTCATCCAGCCTTCGGCCGTCTGGCCCGCGCGCTGCTCGACGCCGCCGCCGGGCGGGCACCGCCCACCGCGGACATCGCGCCCGCGGCCCCCTTTCGCCAATGGGGGGGCGACATCGACCAGCGCGCGATCGAACAGATGCGCGACGCCATGCGGATTCCCGTCGCCGTGGCCGGCGCGCTCATGCCCGACGCCCACGTGGGATACGGCCTGCCGATCGGGGGCGTGCTGGCCACCGAGGATGCGATCATCCCCTACGCCGTCGGCGTCGACATCGCCTGCCGCATGCGGCTGACGGTCCTCGACGCACCGGTCGACTGGATCGACGCCCGCAGCGATCGACTCACCGCCTGCCTCGAGCGGGAGACGCGGTTCGGGATCGGGGCCGAATTCGGGGGCCGGGGCGATCCGCGCGGCACCCGGCCCCGCCAGCACGACGTGCTCGACGAGGACTGGAGCGTGTCGCCGGTGACCCGCGCCGGCCTCGACCGGGCCCGCGCCCAGCTCGGCACGAGCGGCAGCGGCAATCATTTCGTGGAGTTCGGCACGCTCGAGGTGGATGCCGGGCAGGCGCGGGCCCTCGGTCTTCCCGCCGCCGGCGTCCATCTGGCGCTCCTCTCCCATTCGGGCTCGCGGGGCACCGGAGCCGCCGTCTGCGACCACTACTCGAAGCTGGCGATGCGGCGCTGCCCCGACCTCCCCCCCGCGATGCGCCATCTCGCCTGGCTTCCGCTCTCGAGCGCGGAGGGGCGCGAGTACTGGGCGGCGATGCAGCTCATGGGCCGCTACGCGGCGGCCAACCACGAGGTGATCCATCGGCATGTCGCCGCCGCCCTCGGCCTCGAGTCGATGCTGGTCATCGAGAACCACCACAACTTCGCCTGGGAGGAAACCCACCCGGTCGCCGGCGCGATGCGGTCGCTGGTCGTCCACCGCAAGGGGGCGACCCCGGCGGGCAGCGGCGTCCTCGGGATCATCCCCGGATCGATGGCGACGCCGGGATTCGTCGTCCGCGGGCGCGGCGTCGCGGAGTCCCTCGCCTCCGCCAGCCACGGCGCGGGGCGCCGGATGAGCCGCACGCTGGCGCGTGAGAGCTTCCGCTGGGCGCAGCTGAAGGGGTATCTCGCCGACCGCGGGGTGAGCGTGCTGAGCGCCGGCATCGACGAGGTTCCCCAGGCCTACAAGGACATCCACGACGTCATGGCGGCCCAGGCCGATCTCGTCGACACGATCGGCCGCTTCCAGCCGCGGATCGTCAAGATGGCGCCGGACGGCGAGAAGGCGGAGGACTGACCGCGACGGCGGGCCCCCCTGTCTGAAGGAGCGCCCGGAGATCGGCCGGCGCGACGTCGCGAGGGACGGACGCCGCGTCGCCGACGCCATGGGCCGCGGGGGCTCGGCCCATCCCCGAGCACCGGCCGGGCCGAACGCTTCTGCGGTTTGCCGGGTGGCGATAGACTCCCCGGGGGCGATCGATGGGCAGGCTTTTTCACAGGGGGGCGTCGCGTGACGGTCGACGAGCGCGTCTTCAAGGCCTTTCAACGGACGATGGCAGGCGATTGCCGCTGGGAAGAGTGGTGCGCGGCGGAGTCGCTGCAGAGCCTCTCGGCCATGGACTCCGTCGGCATCCTGGACTTCGTCCTGGCGCTCGAGCAGGAATTCGGGCTGACGTTTCCCATCGACGACCTGCAGATGGAGCTGTTCCTGGATCGTCCGCGGCTGGTGAGCTACGTGGCCGACAAACTGGCGGAACTGACGTGCTGATCGCCGACCTGATCGCTCGCTGCCGCGCCCAGCCCGAGGCCGTGGCCGTGGTCCGGGACCGGCAGGAGACGACCTACGGCGAGCTCCTCGAACGGGCCCGCGGATGGGCGGCCCGCTGGCGATCGCTCCCCGGTTTCGCACCGGGCGGGATCGTCGCCATCCAGCTTCCCAACTCGGCCGACTACGCCGCCGCCGTGATGGCGTGCCACTGGCTGGGGGCGGCCGTGCTGCCGCTCAACACGCAGTGGCGGCCGGAGGAAGTCGCCCGGAATCTCGGCGGGGTGCCGGTGGCGGCCCTGATCGGCGACCGCCAGACCCTCGCCCCCTGGCGCGAGGGCCGGGTCTTGGGAGACGCGCAGCGTCTGGACGTGGAGGACCGCCCCCCCGCTCCCAGCCAGGCAGAGCAGGACGGTCTCGAGGCCCTCGTGCAGCGCGACCTCGCCGACGTCGACGCGCTCCTGTTGATGACCTCGGGCACGAGCGGCCGGGCAAAGGTGGTGGTCCGCAGCCAGGCCCAACTCCTGGCCAACGCCCGCCATGTGCAGGCCGAGTTGCAGTGGCCCGCGGGGTGCCGGGTGCTGCCCGTGACCCCCTTCTTCCACGCCAACGGCTTTTCCAACGGGCTGCTCTTGCCGCTGTGGTCGGGTGGCCGGATCGTGGTGCTGCGGCAATTCTTTCCCGCCACGCTGGCCGACCTGATCGAGCGTGAGGCGGTGCAGGTGGTGATCGGGTCGCCGGTGGTCTACGAGAGTGTGGTGCGGCACGAGGTGCGGCCCGGGGCCTGCCGGTCACTCGAGTACGCCATCAACAGCGGCGCGGCGCTGCCGACGGCGGTGGCGGAGGCGTTCGAGCGCCGCTGGGGCGTTCCCGTGCGGGAACTCTTCGGCACCTCCGAGACGGGCACCATCGCGATCGGGCCGCCGAAGGCCGTGCCGCCCGGGAGCACGACGGCGGAGCCTTGCCATGCTGACAGCATCGCGGGGCGCCCCCTGCCGGGAGTGGAGGTTTCGATCCTCTCGGATGACGGCCGCACCCTGCCCCCGGGTGAGGTGGGGGCGATCGGGGTGCGCAGCCCCGCGGTGATGAAGGGATACTGGGCGCCCGAGGGGGTCGATCCCGGGCGGCTTCCGGATGGGCCCTATCTCACCGGCGACAGGGGCTGGCTCGATGACCAGGGACGCCTGCGCCTGCGGGGCCGATCGCCCCGGTTTCTCAACATCGGCGGCAACAAGGTCTCGGCCGGGGAGGTGGAACAGGTCCTCCGCGGCCTCGAGGGCGTGACCCGCGCCCGCGTCGGGGTGGAGGGATCACCGCCGCACCTCGTGGCGACGGTGTGGCTCGAACCGGGCGTGGTGTGGAAGCAGCCCGAGGCGGTCGCGCACTGCCGGGGCCACCTGGCCGAGTACAAGATTCCGCGGCGGTTCGTCCTGGAAACGGTGCGGGCCGCCGATCTGCCCGACAAGCACGCCGTCGTCGAGGAGCGAATCCCCCATGTCAGGTGAATCGATCCGCCTGCGTCGCCTGCGGCGCACGTCCGCCCTGCGGGCGATGGTCAACGAGACGGCGCTGCGCCCGGCCGATCTGATCATGCCGATCTTCGTCGCGGCGGGGGCGGATCGCTGCGAGCCGCTGGCCTCGATTCCCGGGGTGAACCTGCTGGCGGGGGCCTCGCTCGCACGCGAGGCCGAGGCGATCGCCCGGGCGGGGGTGCCGGCGGTGCTGCTCTTCGGGGTGCTCGACGACGCCGGCAAGGACGCGGCGGCGTCGCAGGCCGTGCGGCCCGGCAACGCCGTCTGCGAGGCGATCGGGCGGATCAGGAACCAACGCCCCGAGCTGACGGTGATCGCCGACCTGTGCCTCTGCGAGTACACCGACCATCGCCATTGCGGGATCCTGCGCGAGGGGCGCATCGACAATGACGCCACCGTCGCCGTGCTGGCGGAGGCGGCGGTGGTGCTGGCCCGCGCCGGGGCCGACATCATCGCCCCCTCCGGCGTGATGGACGGGGCGGTGGCGGCGCTGCGGCGGGCGCTGGATGCCGCGGGGATGTCGCACGTGGCGCTGATGCCCTACAGCGCGAAGTTCGCCTCGGGGTTCTACGGCCCCTTCAAGGCGGCCTCGCAGTCGACGCCGCAGGAGAGCCATCACGCGACGCACCAGATCCAGGTCGGCAACATCCGCGAGGCGCTCCGCAAGATCGCCGTCGACGTCGCCGAGGGGGCCGACATGGTGATCGTCAAACCCGCGCTGACGTCGCTGGACGTGCTGGCGCTGGCGCGCGACACGGTGCCGGTCCCGCTGGCGGGCTACGACGTGTCGGGGTTCCACGCGATGCTGGCCCGCCATTGCGGCACCGACGAGGCCCTCCGCCGCGAGCTGACGCGCGAGGTGCTCACCTGCATCCGCCGCGCCGGGGCCAAGATGATCATCACCTACAGCGCCAAGGACATCGCCCCGCATCTCTAGATCGGTCCGGAGGGCGGGCGTCGGTCGGGCCGGGGGCCCGCCGCGGCGGCGCCCCCATTCGGATGGGGGGGGGCGTTGCCACGGACCGTTGGCCCGGCCGTATACTGCGGGAACTGATCGCGGGTGGTGCCGATGGCACGGACCTGCGAATCGCCGAGGAGGGCGCCCCACGATGACCGCGCATGGTCGTTCGAACGTCCAGCACGATGTGGTGATCGTCGGAGGGGGCCCCGCCGCCTCGTTCACCGCGTTGTTCCTGCTGCAGCAGGGGATCCGACCGCTGATCGTCGAGCGGGAATCCTTCCCGCGGTTTCACATCGGCGAGTCGCTCACCGGCGAAGTGGGGGGGATCCTCCGCGATCTCGGGCTCGAGGCCGAGCTGGCCGCCCGACGATTCCCCATCAAGCACGGGGTCACCGTCTACGGAGCCAAGGGGACCAACACCTTCTGGGTTCCCGTCATGCGGCGGCACCACGACGGCGATCTGACCTCCACGACCACCTGGCAGGTGCGTCGGGACGAGTTCGACCAGTTTCTGCTGGAGACCGCCGTCGCCCGGGGGGCCAGCCTGGTGAAGGGGGATGCCGACGGTGTGCTGCGGGACGCGGGGGCGGTCTGTGGCGTGCGGGTGAAGACCGCCGAGGGGCCGCGGGAGGTGCGCTGCCGGATCCTGGTGGATGCCTCGGGGCAGAAGACGTTCCTGGCGAACCAGGGGGTCACCGGCCCGAAGCTGCGGGGCACCTACGAGAAGCAGGTCGGCATCTTCAGCCGTGTCACGGGGGCGGTCCGTGATCCCGGCGACGCGGAGGGCAACACCCTCATCTTCTACCAGGAGAAGCACCACTGGGCGTGGTTCATCCCGATCAGCGACACCGAAACCAGCATCGGGGTGGTGGTGCCGGGGGAGCACTTCTCCCGATCCGGCAAGTCGCTCGAGGAGTTCCTGGAGTGGAAGCTGCGGCATCTGAATCCCGCCCTGACCGCCCGGCTCGAGACCATCACGTTCACCGAGCCGGTGCGCACCGCATCCAACTATTCCTATCAGGTGAAGGATTTCACCGGCCCGGGATTCGTGTGCGTGGGTGATTCGCACCGCTTCACGGATCCGATCTTCTCCTTCGGGGTGTTCTTCTCGGCCAACGAGGCGAAGCTCGCGGCGGCTGCGATCCGGGACGTGCTGGCCGACGCGACCGAGCGCTCGGCGGATCCCTTCGCCGGGTACGAGGCCACCTGCGACTTCGGGCAGCAGGTCATCCAGGATGTGATCGATTTCTTCTGGGAATACCCGCTGGCCTTCCAGATGATGGCCCACAAGAGCCACAAGGGGGAGATCACCGACTGCTTCGCCGGCCGCGTCTACCCCGCCCACCAGCCGTCCGAGGCCGTGCTCACGATGCGACGGATGCTGCAGCGGGTGCGGACGCCGCGGGCCGTGCCCGAGCCCGTGGGCGCCGGCTCACATCCAGCGCTGAGTGCCCGGTGACCGTTCGATCTCCGCCTCGAGGACGCCGGCGAACCGGTCGACCAAGCCGGCGAGCTGCTCCTCCCTGGCCGCGGAACCGGCCGGGGCCGCCGGCGAGGGGGGGCGCAGCGGGGGGTGAATCTCGATCCGCACCTTCCCCCAGGGCCGGAGCGTGCAGAAATAGGGAAGGATGGCGGCCCCCCCCGTCAGCGCGAAATTCGCCATCCCCTGCGGGTACTTGCGCGTGATGCCCCGGAACGTGCGCTCGTAACTGTGCGGCCCGTCCTTTTGGTTCGGCCAATCGCCGGTCACCTGCAGGCATCCCCCGCACCGCAGATGCCGCATGACGGTGAGCGCGATCTCGGGGGTGAAACCCGCACCGATCTCGATCACCCTGAGGGCAGGTGGCTTGGTGAAACCCAGTTTCTGCACCTGATCGTCGTGCGCGAGGGACAACACCTCCACCCCGCGTCTGGCCAACCACAGGCAAAACACCCGATTCACGCCGAAGTGGCTCCCCCCCATGATGAACGGCCGCCCGGCGGCACGCTCCGCCTCGAGGTGCTCCCATCCGAACACCTCGAACTGACGGGCCTCCTGCCGCGGTGAGAGCGACGCGAGCCGCGCGAGCAGGACGATCTGGAAGAACTTGTTGAGATAGAGCTGCGTCAGCTCGCGCTCCGCGCGGTCCGGCGGCAGCTCGAGGACCGCGAACAAGCGACGCGAGAATTCGAGCTGCCGGCCCAGGAGCGGGAATCGCTCGAGGACGTGCCGCCGCCCCCAGGCGCTGCGGCACAGGACATTCGCCGCCAACCACAGACAGGGCCAGGGGACCGCAGCCAGCCGCCGCAGCGAGCGCAGGTGTCGCTCCTCGCGCTCCTGTCGATCGCGATCCTGCGCGGGCTGCCCTGCACTCGACATGCGACGGCGGAGAAGGGGACGGAGCGATGCCCGTGACGGCCGAACACGCGGCGTCGACAGGAGTATAGGGGGCGCGCGCCCCGCCCGCCATCACCGTGCCGGTGCCGGACGCGGGCTGCGGCCCCGGATGGCGGCGGCGATCGGATTGACATCCGCACCGGAATGGGAAACGATTCGGTCGGCGGGGGGCACGCCACCGTGGTGGAAAGGAACGCGTCATGCGCGTCCGCCCCCTTCTCGCCGCCGAGGCGCTCGAGCCGCGGCATCTGCTGGCCTCGGCACCTCCGCCCGTCGCGTTCTCGGCGGTCGCCGTGTCTCCCTCCGAGGTCGGTCTCGCGTGGCAGTCCTCCGATCCGGCGGACACCGCGGTGATCGTCGAGCGGAGCGACGGAAGCGACGCGGGTTTCGTGCCGATCGCCCTTCTCGCGGGCGGTGCGACGATCCATACCGACACCGGGTGTTGGGCCGGGCGCACCTACGCCTACCGGGTGCGCACCCGAGGCCCCGGAGGCGATTCCGCCCCCTCCGAGGTCCTCTCCGCGACCACGCCCGCGGTGGCCGACGACGCCTACCGGCCCGGGGCCGACCTCGCGGTCGCGGCCACGTCGCCGACGACCGCGACCGTGAGCTTCACCGACGGCAACGACGACGCGGTGTCGTTCCTCCTCGAACGCTCCACGAACGGAATCTCCTGGGCGGTCGTCGCCTCGCTCGGAAACGCCACGCAGTGGCGCGACACCGGCCTGGTCCCCGGCGCCACCTACCACTACCGCGTCCGCGCCACCGGCTGGACCAGGTCCACCTCCGATTACTCGGCTCCGGTCATCGTGACGATGCCACCCCGTCCGTCCGGCGCACCCCTCGAGCCGGTGGCCGTGGACGCCGTCGCGATCTCGGCGACCGCGGTGCGCGTGAGCTGGCAGACCGTGGATCCGGCGCCGCCGTGCAGCGTGGTGGAGCGGAGCGTCGACTACGATCCCTGGCACGACATCGTCTGGACGACGGTCTTCGTCACCGCACCGGGGGCGACGTCGTTCGTCGACACGGGCCTGTCCCCCGAGACGCCCTACGTGTACCGGGTGTCGAGCCAACGTGACGGGGCCACGTCCGCGCCGGGGGTGCCCTCGAGCGACACGATGCGCTCGCTCTTCGGCTGCGGAGTGGCCGTGGTCACGGCGAGCGCGGGTCGGGGCGCCCCGCGCGTCTGGGACATCGGCCCGGGGCGGCCCCTCGCACGCCTCGCCGACCTCGACTGGACGAGCCTCGGCCCCGGGGACACCGTCAACATCCACGCCAAGCCGGGGGGGTACCACGAGCTCGTCCAGATCGCCTCACGCGGCACCCGCGACGCCCCGATCACGATCAACGGAGTGCGTGACCCGGTGACGGGGGCCCTACCGCTCATCGACGCGCGCGACGCCGTCCTCGCGCCGCAGTTCCGCAACCACTACGCCCCGCTACACGGTTCGGGGGCGATCGTCGTCGGCACCCGGCCCGGCTTCGCCCACGGATACAAGCCCGGGTATCTCGCCATCCGCAACCTCGACATCGCCGGCTGCCACACCTCGGCCACGTTCCGGGACGTCGACGGCACGACACGCCGCTACGGCAGGGTGGGGGCGGGAATCTATCTCGAGCGCTGCGACCACGTGACGATCTCCGGGTGCACCATCCGCGACAACGGCGAGGGCATCTTCGGCGCGGGACAGTCGACGTTCGACCGACTGATGACCGACATCGTCGTGGAGTCGAACTCCATCCGGGGCAACGGCAACGTCGGCAGCGACCGCGAGCACAACACCTACATCGAGGCCATCGACACCACCTACCGCTTCAACGACTACGGCGATCTGCGGGCCGGGGCGCTGGGAGCCGGCCTCAAGGACCGCTCCGTGGGCACCGTGATCGAGTGCAATCGTATCGTCGGCGGCGCCCACCAGGTGCAGCTCCCCGAGGCGCAGAATCAGGCCGATCTGGCCGTGACGCTGCCGCGTTACCACGCGACGCGCATCGTCGGCAACGTCCTGGTGACCCCGGCGGGGAACGGCGCCAGTCCGATCTGGTTCGGTGGCGACCAGGGATCGTCCCCCTGGTACCGCAAGGGCGTCGTGGACGTGACGCACAACACCTTCGTCATCCGCTCCGACAAGTCACAGGTGTGGAAGATCGACGTCGTCCGCGCCG
>CAISKG010000111.1 GCA_903885855.1 uncultured Planctomycetaceae bacterium | reverse complement strand
CGGCGCGCGGCGCGCGGCGCTCGCGGCGGCCCGGCGCGTCAGGAGCCGGCGGCGGCCGCGTCGCCCGTGGCAGGCGCCGCCGGGAGGACATGTCCCGTGGCCGGGTCCACGGCGAGGTCGAGATCCTCGTCGTCGTCGGTGTAGAAGAAGAAGCCGAACATCATCTCGTCCACCGTCTGCGGCCCGTGGCGGACCACCTTCCCGGCGTCGGGATTGAAGGGATTGAAGGCCGAGTTGTCGTAATGGGCCACGACCTCGATCCGCGTCCCGCGCGGGAAGGAGCGCGATCCTGGCTCCCAGCGGTAGTTCTGCTGCCAGCCGTAGTGGTAGTTGGGGATCGTGAGGAGCGTCTCCGGGGGAGCCGCTTCGGCGCCCTCGGCGACCGGGGGGTGGGCGAGGAAGGTCATGTCCTTCCCGCGCAGGTGCATGTGGGCGAACATCCCCAGGCCGCTGGCGTTGCAGGGGAGGACGCGGCTGGCGATCACCGGATGCGCGGGCGCGCCGGCGGGGATCTCGATCTTCTGCGTCGTCACCTGCTCGTGGTGGAGCCGCTTGTGGACCCGCGTGCGCGGGTAGCGCAGCCCCACCGACATCCGGTTGGTCTCGGGCTTGCCGGTGGTGGTGTAGTGGATCTGGAGGGCGAGGACCGAGCCGGCCGGGATGCACAGCGCGATGCCGTCGTCGAGGACCATCGGCGTGCCGCCGGGGACGCGGCCGGTGATGAAGTTGCCGTCGCTGAACTTGCTCCCGATCGTGGCGAAGGCCAGGTTGCAGTGGTGCACGACGCGCGGGTTCGAGGGGAGGATCTCGGCGGCCGAGATCCAGGTGTCGCGCAGGAAGACGTGCGGGAGGATGACGTACTTGTAGTCCACGAACCCGTCGGCCGGCAGCGTGTGCGTCTCGAGCGCCGTCGTCACCAGATCGGGCGTGCCGATCTCCCACTCGGAGTCGGAGAAGACGAGCCGTTCCGGCGCCTTCGCCGGATCCCCCGCCGGCGTGCCGGCCGCCACCCAGTCGGCGACGATCGCCCGCTCCTCCGCCGACATCCCGCGCGCGTTGGCCATGGCGTGCTTCCGCCCGGCGTACCAGGGGGGCATGCGCCCCTCGGCCACCGTCTCGGCGATCATCCCGGCGTGGCCGGCGACCTCGTCGGCGTCGACCAGCGCGAAGGGGGCGGGCCCGCCGTCGTGGTGGCACTCCTGGCAGTGCTTCTGCAGCAGCGGCTCGACGTGCTCGTGGAAGGTGAGGTCGGTCCTCGGGCTGCGCTCGGGCGGCGCCGTGATCAGGCAGCCGTCCACCGGCGTCTCGGCCACGGCCACCGCGCGGCCGGCGAGGAGGTCGTCGAGCGCCTCGCGGAGATCCTCGCGCGTGGCGGCGGGGCGAGTGCCGCCGAGGCGGAGCTGGTCGTCGATCCGGCCGCGGTAGCGCAGGCGCCGCTCGCGGTCGAGGACGACCACCTCCGGGGTGCGCTCGGCGCCGGTGGCGCGCACGCACGAGTGGTCGGCGTCCTTCACGAAGGGGAACTCCACGCCGAAGTCGATCGCCTGCTGGGCGATGTCGGGGATGGCGTCGTCGACCCCGACGTTGACCGCCACGAACTGCACCCCGCGGTCGCGGTAGTCCTGCTCGAGCCGCGCGAGCTTGGGCCAGGATCGCTGCGCGAGCGGGCAGGTGGTGTTGGTGAACACGAGCACGAAGGCCTCGCGGTCGCCGAAGTCGCGGAGCGTGCGCGGGAGGTAGCGGATGTCCTTGAAGCCCAGCTCCCCGACCACGTCGCCCGGCGCCGGGCGCGGCGGGGCGTCGGCGGCGACCGCGGCGGCCGCGGGGCCGAGGAGGGCCAGGCCGAGGAAGAGACGGGCGAGGAGCGGCGCGGCGGTGGTCATGGAGTCCCCCGGGCGGATGCGGGTGCGGGTGTGACGCGCGGGGCCCGGCGCGTGCCGGCCGCCGCGAATCCCCCGTCGCATGATATCGCCCCGCCCTGCCCGCCGCTGCGCCGCGTCAGGCGGCGCCGGTGAGCCAGGCGTGGATCATGGGCCAGCTGTTGACGCGGAACACCAGCGCCATCAGCCCGAGGTAGAAGATCCCGCAGGCCCACAGCCCCGCCACCGCCAGCCGCCCGGGGCGCAGCTCGGGGGGGAGGAAACGCCGGTTCACCGCCAGGACGGCGAAGGCGGTGCCGCCGAGGGCGAGGTTGTTGAAGTTGGCGATGAAGGTGGCCATCAGCTTCGGGCTGCCGTAGGTGTTGAACAGCCAGGCGCAGAAGTAGCTCCACACCACGTAGAAGGCGAGGATCCCGTAGTAGAGGGAGCGGATCGCGCCGGGGCGGGCGGTGTCGCGCATCCGCGACACCCCCGACCAGACGACGTCGGTCCACTTGCGCGCGAAATCCTCCACCACGGCCAGCTGGCTCGGCACGAGGACCACCATCCCCACCACGAGCGTCGCGGTCCAGAGGATCTGCGCCAGGCGGGGGTCGGCGATGCCGTTGCGGATGCCGTCGGCGGAGATCAGGGCCTGGGCCCAGTCGAGATCCTTCTTGTGCGCGTAAAGGGTCGAATGCCGGGCGAACTCCAGCGAGATCAGCCCCGGCAGGGCCATCCCCATGAAACAGCCCGGCATCCACACGCACACCTGGTCGGTGACCACGTACTTCCACCAGCCGCGGAAACGGCGCAGGTTGTCGGGCGTGACCGGGAACACCTTCCCGAGGTGGGAGAGGGTGATCGTCCGGCCGCCGACGAGGCTGGGGATCGCCCCCACCCGCGCGCCCATCCCCCAGCCCTTGTCGCGGACGTAGTTGGCATAGGTGGCGTTGCTCAATCCGCCGGCGCCCGCGTAGCCGGCGAAGGCGCCGATGAGGGCGATGTTCTGCAGATCGAGGCGCGGCCAGGTGCCGGTGGCGGCCCAGTGGCCCAGCGCGTTGACGACGCGCTCGCGGCCATCGGCGTCGGTGATCGGGACGGTGCCGAAGCGGAGGAAGCCGCTGAAGATCAGCCACCAGCGCTCCCGGTCGACGAACAGCAGCCCCATCAGCAGGCAGAACCCCAGCACCACCACCACCTTGATGGTGAAGATCGCCTGGAGCATGGTGTAGACCTTGCCGCCCACCAGGATCGGCAGGGTCACCGCCCCCAGCAGCAGGTAGGCGACGAGCTTCACCATCCAGGCGTCGGCGGCCATCGGCGGCCGCCCCAGCCAGGCCGCCACGGCCACGGCGGCCGCGTTGGTGGACATGGCCGGGATGAGGGCCCCGATCGAGAGCACGAACACGATCCCGATCCAGGCCGCGGGCCCGGGCCAGAGCCGCATGAAGCCGGTGATCATCGGCTCGCCGCAGTACAGCGCGTAGCGGCCGCATTCGAGGTTGTAGAAGAGCTGGACCACGATCGCGAGGGTCGCGATCCACATCAGCCCCCCGCCGTAGCGCGCGGTGATGTCGGCCCCCACGAGCCACTCGCCGCCGGCGATGGCGATCCCGCACATCACGATCCCGGGCCCGATGAACGACCACAGCGACCGGCTGCCGAGCGGCTCGGGCTCGGGGAGATCGGCCACGCCCCACGGGGGGAGTCGCGACGGCGGGAGGAAGGCCCCGGCCGGATCGGTCGCGCCGTCGTCCATGCTGCTTGTCCCCCGCGCCGCGCGCCCGGCCGCTGATTGACCGCCCCCGACGGCCCGATATCCTCTTGCATGACCTCGGGGGGGGTCAACGGCCGCAGCCACGCTGCCGCGTCCGGAGGCCTCGTCGTCCCCGGGGGAGCCATCCGCGCCGAGGAGACCTGCCGTGCCCATCCGTCGCCCGCTCCTCGTGGCGCTCGCGCCCCTCGTGGCCCTCGTGGCCCCCCTCGCGCGCGGCGAGGAGAGCCGGTTCGTCGATCTCTCGCTCCTGGTCGCCCCCGGCTACCCCTGCACCTGGGCGGAGGGCTTTCCGGAGTTCCGCCTCGAGCCGGTGGCCCGGGTCGGCCGCGGCAGCGACTACAACGTCGACACCCTCCACATCGACGGCAACACCGGCACGCAGCTCGACGTGCCGGCGCATTCGGTGGCCCGCCCGGAGCTGGGCCTCCCCCATTCCTCGCCGATGGGAAACCTCTTCACCGACACCGTCGAGCCGTGGAAGTTCGGCGGCGAGGCCTGCGTGATCGACGTCGCCGACCTGCTCGACAGCCTCCCGCCGGGCACGAGCCCGCTGGTGACCCCCGAGCGCGTGCGCGACTGGGAGCGCGCCCACCGCCCGCTCGGTTTCGGCGACGCCGTCCTCTTCCGCAGCGGCTACGCCGACCGCTACTACCGCCCGCTGCCGGAGGGGCGCCGCTTCCTCTGCGATCCGCTGGAGCGCAAGGCCCCGGCCTGGCCCGACCCTTCCCCGGAGACGATGGACGCCCTGGCCTCGCAGGGAGTCATGCACATCGGCACCGACAGCCCGACGATGGGGCCGATGCCGGAGCTCGGCGAGCCGGTCCACTTCGCGGCCATGAAGTACGGCGCCACCTTCACCGAGGGGGCGGCGGGCCTCGACAGGCTGCCCGAGGAGGGCGCCTTCTACTGCATCCTCTCGCCGAAGCACGAGGGGGGGCCGTACGGCGAGGGGCGGGCCTTCGCGGTCGTCGGCGGCACGCTACCCGGCCGGCTCATCGAGTCGGTGCGCGGCAAGCGCGTCATCGACCTCTCGGTGGTGATGTCGCCCGATCTGCCCCTCACCTGGCCCGGCGTGGGGGTCGGGCGCCACCGTCAGCGCTATGCCCGCGTCGACTTCCTCTGGAGCGACAACCTCGGCCTCTACCACCACGGCCACGTCTTCGATTCGCACGCCGGCACGCACCTCGTGCCGCCGTCGTGGGCCCTGCCGCCGCAGCCGCTGCCGGCCGGCGCGATGACGCCCGAGGCGCGCGGGTGGCTCGAGGAGTACGAGCGCGACTTCGGCCCCCGCGGCACGAGCGACGTCACGGTGGAGAAGGTGCCGCTCGGGCAGACCTGCGGCCCGGTGCGGGTGATCGACGTCCGCGACCTCGTGGGGAGCGTCCCGCGCGCCGAATGGCCCGCCTCGCCGGCGATCACGCCGGAGGTGATCGAGCGGCACGAGGCCGCCCGGGGGCGGATCGCGCCGGGCACGGTGGTGATCTTCCTCACCGGCCACGTCGACCGCACCTTCCGGCCGCGGCGCGAGGCGGCGGAGTGCCTCGCCAATCCGCTCAACGGCCGCAGCGAGGGCTGGCCGGCCGCCACGCCGGCCACCGTGGCGCTCCTCGCCGACCGCGGCGTGCGCTGCGTGGGGATCGACGCCCCCACGCTCGGCGGCGTCGATCCACGCGGCGCCCTCACGACCTACTGGGCCCTCGGCAGCCGCGGCATGGTGGCGGTGGAGTTCCTCGCCAACGTCGCGGCGCTCCCCGAGGAGGCCTACTTCCTCTTCGCCCCGGTGAAGATCGAGGGCGCCCATGGCGCGCCGGGCCGCGCCATCGCGCTGCACTGACGGGCCCGGGCGCAGGCCCGCGGCGGTCAGGCCCCGAGCGTGCGCCGCGCCTGGGCGGTGATCGCCACCACGGCCGGGTGCTTCACGCGCCGCTCGACCGAGATCGCGTAGAAGCGCTCCCGGATCGCCGGCTCGCGCCCCACCACGCCCACGCCGTACATCCGCCGCACCTCCCGCTCGACGGCCGTGGGGGCGGCGAAGATGCCGTCCCCCTGCGCGCCGAAGGCCTTGAGCAGGCCGCTGTCGGCGAATTCGCCGCGCACGCGCGGGCTGATCCCCCGGTCGTCGAACCACTGCTCGAGCGCGCGGCGCAGCGTCGTGGTGCCGTGGGGCAGGAGCATCGGCGCGCCGGAGAGCGAGCGCGGGAAGCCGCGCCGGTGGCGGGCCGCGAGGGCGGGGGCGGCGAAGAACGTCACGCCGCTGTCGCCGAGGAGATGATTGAAGGCCTTCATTCCCAGCCTCGGGTTGGCCGGGTGGTCGCTGACGACCAGATCGAGGTCATGGAGCGCGAGCTGCGCCAGGAGGTGGTCGGGATCCCCCTCGACGCACGTCAGGCGGATCTCCTCCCCGGGCGCGAAGGCGGGGGCGAGGAGGCGGTGGACGAGGATCTTCGGCAGCGTGTCGGCGACGCCGACGGTGAATTCCATCGGCCGGCCGCGGGGCCGGTCGCGCAGGGCGTCGATGAGCTCGCGCCCGATCCCGAAGATCTCGTCGGCGTGGCGGTAGACGAGCCGGCCGGCGTCGGTGAGCCGCAGCGAGCGCCCCGCCCGCTCGAAGAGCCGCGCCTTGAGGGCGCGCTCGAGGGCGCGGATCTGCCCGCTCACGGTGGGCTGCGTGAGGTGGAGCTTCGCGGCGGCGGCGGTGATGCTCCCCTCGCGCGCGGCGGTCCAGAAATAGAGGAGGTGGTGGTAGTTGAGCCACTGCACGACGGCCGCCCCCAGGGTTTCCAAAATCATAGGTTTTTCCTATGGATTGGCAAGAAACTATCGGCGGTGTCCGGAGGCGTGCCGGGCCGAAGAATGGTGCATCGACCGTTCCCTATCCCCCCAGGAATCCTCCGCCATGCAGTGGGAACTCAAGGACAACGACACCCGCCATCCCTGCGGCCTTCCCGAGCACATCGACCGCCGGCTGCGTTTCGCCCTCTCCCGCTTCGGCGACCGCATCGAGCGGGTGGTGGTGTTCCTCAAGGACCACAACGGCCCCAAGGGGGGCATCGACAAGGTCTGCCGGATCCTGGTGAAGGTGCGGGGCTGCGGGATCACGATCGCGGCCGTGATCGACTCCGAGTGGATCGCCGCCGTCGACCGGGCCACGACGCGGATCGGCCACACCGTGTCGCGCGAGCTCGACCGGGCCCGGCGGCGCCACGGCGCCTCGTCGCGGGGCAGGCCCTCCGGCCGGGCCGGAGGACCCCAGCGTCCGCGGGCGCCGGCCCCCGGAACCTGACGCGCGCACCCCGCCGCGCCGTCACCCCGCGAGCACCTCGAGGCGCGCCGGCGCCCCGGACCGCCCCGGCCCCCCGAGGCCGGCGGCGGCGGCGCGGCGGGAGAGCTCGTCGAGGGCCCGGCGCCCCACCGGGCCGAGATCGAGCGTCCAGTCGTTCACGTACAGCTCGACGTGCTTCCAGAGGACGGCGTCGTCGTGCTCCTGGGCGTGGCGGCGCATGGTGGGGAGGGTCCGCTCGCGGTGGGCGAGGCCGTGGGCCAGCGAGTCGCGGATCACCCCCTGCGCCGCGGCGAGCGTCGCCGCCGGCAGCGACCGCCGGGCCACGATCCCCCCCAGGGGGAGCGGGCAGGCCGTCTCGCGCTCCCAGCGGGCGCCGAGATCCTCGACGCACGCGAGCCCCTGCCCCTCCCAGGTGAAGCGCCCCTCGTGGATGCAGACGCCGAAGTCGGCCGAGCCGGCCTGGAGCCGGGGCATGATCTCGGAGAACACCGTCTGCTCGACGCGGGTCGAGCGGGGATGGAAGAGGGAGAAGAGGAGCGTGGCGGTGGTGTGGCGGCCGGGGCAGAGGGTGAGCTGAGCGGAGTCGCGCGGGACGGTGCCGGCGGTGCGGGCCAGCAGCAGCGGCCCCACGCCGAAGCCCAGCGCCGAGCCGCTCGGCAGGACGATCACGTCGTCGGCCGCGAGGAGGGCGGCGTGGAAGCTCGTCTTGCAGACGTCGTAGCGGCCGGCGAGGAGCCCTTCGTTGAGTTGCTCGATGTCGGCGAGCTCCACCTCGAAGCGCAGACCGCGCCAGTCGACCGCGCGCTCGATGAGCCCGTGGAAGGCGAAGGTGTCGTTCGGGCAGGTCGAGATGCCCAGGCGGATGGCGGGCGTCATGGCCGATCCCCGGCGAGCAGCGCGGCGACGAGCACCGCGGCCGAATCGAGGGCCCCGCGCACCAGCCACCGCGCCGCGTCGCGGTCGCCGGCGGTGTTGGAGATCCCGCGCACGATGCCGCAGGGCACCCCGGCGAGGCGGCAGGCGAGGGCCACCGCGAAGCCCTCCATGTCCTCGGCGACGGCGGCGGGGAAACGGCGGCGACGGTCCTCCACGTCGGCGGCGGAGGCGGCGGCGGCCGTGACCGTCAGCAGCGTGGCACCGGCGCCTGCGGCGCCGTCGAGGTCGATCGTGTCGCCCACCGCGTTGGCCGCGTCGGGGGGATCCCCCGGCCACTGCGGCCAGCCCAGCGCCCCGGCCGCCACGAAGGCCGCGCCGCTGCCGGCCCCGATGCCGTGGCAGACGACGCGCGGAAACACGGCCGCCTCCCCGACGGCCGGCCCGCCGTCGTAGCGCCCGGCGATGCCGACGAGGATCACGCGCCGCGGCGCGAGGCGGGCGAGGAGCCCGGCGGTGCGTGCCGCCGCCGCGGCCACCCCGAAGCCGCACAATTCGACGCGCGGCCGCGGCCCGGGGAACGCGTCGAGGTGCGGCTGGAGCAGGGCCCGCTCCATGGCGGTGGGGACGAGGACGAGATCGGCGGGCATCCCGCGGGGCTCCGATGGGGACAGGGGCCGGGCGCTGGCAGTGTAGGCGCTCAGGCCGGGCCGGCCGGAAGCCGCATCGGCTGCCACTTCCAATAGGTCAGCGACCGCCACAGCCATTCCACCGGCCCGAAGCGGAAGCGGGCGAGCCACCACGGGCTCCAGGCGAGCTCCACGGCCCAGATCGACACGGCCACCAGCAGGAGCCCGGCCCGCGGCACGCGCCCGTGGAGGCCGAGGCCGAAGCCCGAGAAGAGGACCGCGCAGAGGAGCGATTGGGCCAGGTAGTTGGTGAGGGCCATGCGCCCGGCGGCCTCGAGGCGCGCGGCGATCGGACCCGTCCGCCCGCTCCGCCACAGCCAGAGCACGGCGCCGGCGTGCGCGAGCGTGAGGGCCAGGCAGCCGAAGAGTTCGAGCGGGAGCACGACCCTGACGCGCGTGGCGAGGTCGCCCCGGCCGCCGAGCGAGGTCATCAGGGCCCACCAGGTCGCCGGCAGTCCGACGGCATACCAGCCCGCGGCCCAGCGCGCGTACTGCCGCGCGCTCCACGCACCGGTGAGGAAGCCGTTCTTGAACAGCGCCATGCCCAGGAGCATCGGCCAGCCGAGGCCCAGGAATCCGAACACGAGCGTGCCGGCCTGCCCGCCGATCATGGACCAGAAGCGCTTCGCCACCCCGGCCAGGTAGCCGGTCTCGAGCTCCTCGCGGATCGCGCGCGTGGCCTGCTCCGGCCGCTGGCCGCTGCGCCGCTGCGCGCGGATGGAGCGGTGGCCGCGGAGGAAGAGGCGGTCGACCCAGCCGACGTCGGCGTCGATCTCGGCGGCGATGTCGGCCTCGGGATCGGCGTCGGCCCGGGCGAGGAAGCCGTCGAGGCGGGCCTCCACCGCCGCGCCGCGCCGGCCCACCCAGTCGACGATCTGCGGGGCGAAGGCGGCGCCGACGACGGGCAGGGCCAGAAGCACCACTCCCACGACCGCGAGCGTGCGCGCGGAGCGGTTGCGCAGCGGATAGAGCCACAGTCCCACCGCGGCGTAGGGGAGGAGGATGTCCCCCTCCCAGAGGAGCCAGCCGTGGAGGGCGCCGATCACCACCAGCCATCCCATGCGCCGGTAATGGAGCCATCCGGCCCGCGCGCCGCGCTGCCGGGCGTGGCCGGTCATGATCAGCACCCCCGCCCCGAAGAGGAGCGAGAAGAGGGTGCGCATCTTGTTGTCGACGAGGAGGTCGGCGAGGACGAACTCCACCCGGTCGGCGTCGCCGGAAACGGCGCACAGCCGCACGGCGCCGCGCGGATAGGCGGGGAGCGGCTCGCGTTCGCGGGCGCGCTCGCGTCGTTCCTTCTCGAGCGACGAGGGGGCCTTTTTCTTCTCCTTCGCGCCGGCCGTCGCGTCCCCCTCCGGCTGCTCCTCCCCCTCCTCCTGCGCCTCCTCGCCGTCGCGCTCGCGCTTCTCGGGATCCTCCACCGGGCCGATGCTGTCGAGCGCGTAGTAGAGCCAGGCGACGTTCGTGTAGGCGCCCACTGGCCAGGCGAAGGTGAGGATGTTCATCAGGAGGATGCCGCACAGCGCCACGCCGCGGAGCAGGTCGAGGGTGACGAACCGGTCCCCCTCGGCCACCGGCGCACCGGCCGGCCGGGCGCGCCGGGGCGGCGTCGGGGGCGCCCCACCGGCTGAGTCCCCTGCGGCCGGGCCGGGGTCGCCGCCGGAGGCGGCGTGCGGTTCGGCACACGGTTCTCCGATCGGACCGGCATCTGGCATGGCACGTGGAATCCGGGGCAGGTGGTCCGCGGGGCGACCGGTGGCCCCGCGGCGGTCGCCGGCGGCATGGCCCGCCGCCATCACGAGATGGTGCGACATCCGCCGCCGCGTGGCAATCGGGGGCGGCGGCGCTGCCCCGGGCCCGGCGCCGGGCGGGCGATGGCGTTATTGCAATTGTTGTGCATGTGCATCAGACTGTTGGCCGGGGCGCCCGCCCCGCAGCCTCCCCCCATCCCGCCTCCCTCGCAGGCCCGCCATGCCCCCCGCCGACCCGCGCCTCCCCGTCACGGTGCTCTCCGGATTCCTCGGTGCCGGAAAGACCACGCTCCTGAACCACATCCTCGCCAACCGCCAGGGCCTGCGGGTGGCGGTGATCGTCAACGACATGAGCGAGGTCAACATCGACGCGCGGCTCGTGGCCGACGCCGCCCCGGCCGCCCGCCTGTCGCGCACGGAAGAGAAGCTCGTCGCGATGAGCAACGGCTGCATCTGCTGCACGCTCCGCGAGGACCTCCTCGAGGAGGTCGCACGGCTGGCCCGGGAGGGGCGCTTCGACCACCTCATCGTGGAGAGCACCGGGATCTCGGAGCCGCTGCCGGTCGCCGAGACGTTCACCTTCTCCGACGGGCACGGGCAGAGCCTCTCGGCGCTGGCCCGCCTCGACACGCTGGTGACCGTCGTCGACGCCCGGAACTTCCCCGCCGACTACGCTTCGGCCGACGAGCTGCGCGACCGGGGCATCGGCCTCGACGGCGACGACGCCCGCGACGTCGTGCAGCTGCTGGTGGACCAGGTCGAGTTCGCCGACGTCCTCCTCGTCAACAAGGCCGACCTCGTGCCCCCCGACGACCTCGGGCGGCTCGAGGCGATCCTCCGGGCCCTCAATCCCACGGCCCGGATCCTCCGCGCGGCGCATGGCCGGGTGCCGCTGGAGGCGGTGCTCGGCACGGGTCTCTTCGACATGGAACGTGCCGCCGGGCACCCCGGATGGCTCGCCGAAGCCCGCGACGGGCACCGGCCGGAGACCGAGGAATACGGCATCTCGCACCAGCTCTTCAGGGCGCGGCGGCCGCTCCATCCGGGGCGCTTCCGCGATCTCCTCGAGAGCGAGGCCTTCGCGGGGGTGATCCGCTCGAAGGGCTTTCTCTGGCTGGCGACGCGCCACGACTGGGCGGCGATCTGGTCGAGCGCGGGGGTCGTCTCGAGCCTCGAGCCGGGCGGCGCCTGGCTGGCGAGCGCGCCGTGCGACGCCTGGCCTGCCGACCTCGACCTCGACGACGTCGGGGCCACATGGGAGGAGCCGTGGGGCGACCGGCGGCAGGAGTTGGTGCTGATCGGCACGGCGCTGCCCCCCGATCTCCTGGCGCGGCTCCACGATTGCTGCCTCACCGACGCGGAGATGGCCGTCGGGCCAGAGGGCTGGGCGGACCTCGAGGATCCCTTCCCCGCCTGGGAGTTCGCCGACGCCGACGCCGAGGGCGCCGACGGCGAGGGCGCGGACGGCGAACCGGCCACGCCCCAGGGCGCGGCCTGACCGGCGGCGCCCGTGGCGGGGCCTCAGGGGGCGTCGCCGCCCGCGCCGGCCACGTCGCGGCCGTAGTGATCCACCTGCGTGCGGTGGCGGTGCATGTCCCCCTCGAGCCGCACCTCGGCCAGGCCCAGGAAGCGCCCCAGCGCCTCCCAGTCGCAGTCGTAGAGCGGGGCGTGGAAGAGCCGGTCGGCGGCGCCCGTGGCGCGGAAGTAGGCCGGCAGCTCGGCGTGGTAGCGCCGGTGGTGCTCGAGGTACACCGCGCGGTTGTCGAGGAGGGGGAAGGGGGTCGAGGCACCCCAGCCGGCGTAGCCGCCGGGGTTGGGCCCGAGGGCGTGGGCGAGGAGCCCGTAGATCTCGCCGTGGATCAGGGCGTTGCCCGGCGAGACCCCTGCGGAGTGGTTGTAGAGCGAGCGGAACCAATCCTCCGCCGGCCGCTCCAGGCAGATGAAGCGGGCGGCCGGGAAGCGGCCCACGAGCCACTTGTAGAGGTCGCCGTGCCACCAGGGCGAATCCTCGAAGAAGTCGTAGCCGGCGGTCTCCACGAAGGCCCCGAGCGCGTCGAGGCGCCGCAGGAACCACAGCTCGCTGAGGCCGTGCTCGTGCGACTCGCGCCACGAGCAGACGCGGTAGCCCTGGGCGCGGCCGAAGTGCCCGAGCGACTTGGTGCCGCTGCGCTGCAGCGAGAGGCCGAAGACCGGCGCGGCGGGGGGCATGGGAGGGGCACCGGGGAGGTCGGGGGAACGGGGCCGGCCGGCCGCGGCGCCGGCGTGAGGCGTCAGGCCAGGATCGGGCGCAGCACCTCGCCGGAGACGTCGGTGAGGCGGAAGTCGCGGCCGCTGGTGCGGAAGGTGAGGCGCGTGTGGTCGAGGCCGAGGAGGTGGAGGATCGTGGCGTGGACGTCGTTGACGCTCGTGCGCTGCTCCACCGCCCGGAAGCCGAACTCATCGGTGGCGCCGTGCGTCACGCCCCCCTTCACGCCCCCGCCGGCCAGCCACATCGTGAAGGCGTGCGGGTTGTGGTCGCGGCCGGGCTGATCCCCCTTCTGCGCCACCGGCAGGCGTCCGAACTCGCCCCCCCACACGACGAGCGTCTCGTCGAGGAGCCCGCGCCGATGGAGATCCTCCAGGAGCGCGGCGATCGGTCGGTCGGTCTCCGCGGCGAAGCCGGCGTGGTTGCCGCGGATGTCGGCGTGGCCGTCCCAGCTCTTCTGGTTCTCCTCGCCGCCGGAATAGACCTGCACGAAGCGCACGCCGCGCTCCACGAGGCGCCGGGCGATGAGGCACTGCCGGGCGAAGTGGCCGCAGGTCGGGTCGTCGACGCCGTAGAGATCGAGCGTCTCGCGCGACTCGGCGGCGAGGTCGAGCCCCTCGGGGGCGGCCATCTGCATCCGGTAGGCGAGCTCGTAGCTCTCGATGCGGGCCTCGAGGGCGTCGGCCTCGGCGCCGGCCGCGGCGCGGTGGCGGCCGTTGAGCCGGGCGGCCAGATCGAAGAGCGACCGCTGCTCGGGATCGCTCATGTCGGCGCGGCGGGCGAGGTTGGCGATCGGCGTGCCGGCGGTGTCGATCGACGTGCCCTGCAGCGCGCCCGGGAGGAAGCCCGCCGACCAGTTCTGCGCGTAGCCCTTGGGCATCCCGCGCCCCTTGGTGTCGACCATGACGACGAAGCCGGGGAGGTCGCGGTTCTCGCTCCCCAGGCCGTAGGTCACCCAGCTGCCGGCGCAGGGAAAGCCGACGCGCGTGTATCCCGTGTTCATGCGCAGAAGCGCCGGGGCGTGGTTGTTGGAATCGGTCCAGCAGCCCTTCAGGAACGCCATCCGGTCGACCTGCCCGGCGAGGTGCGGGAAGATCTCCGACACCCAGGCGCCGCTCTGGCCGTGCTGCCGGAAGGCGAAGGGGCTCGGCAGCAGGCCGCCCACCGAGCCGGCGAAGAAGCCGGTGGTGGGGTCGAAGCCGGCGATCGGCTCGCCGGCGCGCCGGGCGAGTTCGGGCTTGTGGTCGAAGGTGTCGACCTGGCTCGGCCCGCCGTTGATGAACAGCCAGATGACTCGCTTGGCCCGGCCGGCGAAATGGGGCGGTCGCGGGGCGAGCGGGTCGTCGGCGACGCCGGCCCGGGCATCGTCGGCGAGCAGGCCGGCGAGGCCGAGCATGCCCAGGCCCCCGCCGCAGGCCGACAGCGCCAGCCGGCGCGGCAGCGCCGCGCGGATCGGGGCGGCCGAAAGGGGATCGCGCGGCATGGGGCTCACTCCAGGTGGAGGGTTTCGTTGAGGCCGAGGAGCACCTGGCAGAAATCGGCCAGGGCCACGGCCCCGGCGTCGTCGCGGCCGTCGGCCCGGTAGCGCGCGGCCTGGGCCTCGAGGAAGGACCGCGCGTCGGCGAGCTCCCCGGCGGTCGGGCTCCGCCCCAGCGCCCGGGCGTAGGCGGTGTGGATCGGGGCGTCGGCCGCGTCGACGGGGGCCGTGCCGAAGCGGAAGGGCTCGGCGACCACGCGCGCGGCGAAGCGCTCCGCCCAGGCGCGCACGGCGGGCGAGTTCATCAGCAGCAGGCTCTGCGGCGCCGTGGTGGTGATGGGCCGCGTGCCCACGCCGGTGACGCGGTCGGGGGCGTCGAAGGCGCGCAGGAACGGGGAGGGACGGCTCCGTTTCACGTCCAGATAGAGGCTGCGCCGCGGGCTCGTGTCGTCGGCCCCGGCGCGGCCGCCGAGCGTGGCGTCGAGCGCCCCCGAGACGGCAAGCAGAGTGTCGCGGATCGCCTCGGCGTCGAGGCGCCGACGCTCGTACCGGGAGAGGAGGCGGTTTCGCGGATCGGCCTCCACGCCGGCCGCGCTTCCCGCAGACGACTGCCGCCACACCGCGCTCGACACGATCAGGCGGTGGATCGGCTTGAGCCGCCAGCCGCCGCGGACGAGTTCGCCGGCGAGCCATTCGAGCAGCTCCGGATGCGATGGCGCGCCCCCCTGGGCGCCGAAGTCGCCCGGCGTGGCGACCAGGCCGGTGCCGAAGTGGTGCTGCCAGAGGCGGTTGACGATGACGCGTGCCGCGAGGGCACCGGCGCCGGAGTCGACGTCGGTGATCCACCGCGCGAGCCGCGCCCGGCGGCCCGGCGCCCCCTCTGCCTCGCCGCCCGTCCCAGCGGGCGTGTCACTGGCCGTCCCAGCGGGCGTGTCACTGGCCGTCACGGCGGGGGCCGCCTCGTCGCCGCCGCGCAGCAGCACCTGGAGCATGCCCGGCTCGGCCACCCCCTCGCGGGCGCGCACGTCGCCGCGCCGCAGGAAGTACGTCTCGGGGTAGGCGTGCGGATAGCCGCGGTCGTCGGCGTGGTGGGGGATCGGCCGCAGGCCGTCGCCGGCGACGAGCGCCGTCACCGTCTCGGGGCGCGGCCGGGCGGCATCGAGCGCGCGGAGCCGCTCGCGGGCCGCTGCCACGGCCGCGTCGAAGCGCGGCTGGAGGCGGCGCAGTTCGGCGGTCTCGGCCTCGGTGCGCGGGGCCTTCGCGACGAGCTCCGAGACCCGCGCCGCCTCGCCCCCCGCGGCCGGATCGGCGTCGGCCGACACCGGCACGGCGGGCTCGGAGGTCCGCGCGGCGAACGACAGCCGCGGCCGCCCGATGGCGTGGTGGGTGTTGGTGCGGAAGTCGAGGGTCACCTCGATGCGGCTGCCGCCGGGATGGCGCACCGGCTCGGCGAAGTCGAAGACGGCCACGTGGGCCACGCCCACGTGCGGATCGATCGCCCAGCCGCTGGTGGGGCTGTCGTCGAAGGCGGCGGCGACGTCGAGGCCAGGCTGCGAGTAGTCGGCACGGGCCGTGGCGATCCGCACCGGCTGGGGCGGCGCGGCCGGCGCCGCCCCCGCGGCGGCGGGCAGCGGGGCCGCGGCGACGGTGATGGTGGAGAGGGCGAAGTTGCCGTGGGCGACGCGCCCCGGGCCGCCGCGCGGCAGGGAGGGATCGGCGAGGGCGTCGAGGCGCAGGCTGCCGATCTCGTCGAGGGGCACGTCGACGACGATGGTGTAGGTGTCGTCGCCGGACGGGTCGCCCTTGGCCACGAGCGAACCGTCGGGGAGGGGCTCGAGGCCCCCGCCCCCCTGCCGGGCCGCGCTGACGAGGCTTCCCTGCCGCCACACGTTCGCGGTGGCGGCGGGATCGGGCTTCCAGGCGGCGAGCCAGCCCTCGAAGCGTTCGGGAAGGGTGGCCTCGGCGCGGGCCCGCTCGGCCTCGGCGGCCTCGCGCTCGGCCTGCCACGCGGCCAGGGCGGCGGCGTGGCGCTCCGGGGAAACGGCGATCTCGGCGTTGGAGCGGATCGTGGAGGTGAAGGTGGCGGCGAGGCGGTAGTAGTCGGCCTGCGGCACCGGGTCGAACTTGTGATCGTGGCAGCGGGCGCAGCCGATCGTGAGGCCGAGCATCGCGGTGCCCACGGTGGCCACCATGTCGTCGATCTCGGCCGCGCGGGCGCTCTCGAACTCCTTTTCCGTGAGCTGCGTGGGGAAGGCCCCGGCGGCGAGGAAGCCGGTGGCCATCCGCGCCGCCGGCACGTCGGGGGCGAGCTCGTCGCCGGCGAGCTGCCAGCGCAGGAAGGTGTCGAAGGGGAGATCGTCGTTGAAGGCTCCGACGACGAAGTCGCGGTAGCGGAAGGCGTGCGGCCGGTCGTAGTCCTGCTCGTAGCCGAAGCTCTCGGCGTAGCGCACGGCGTCGAGCCAGTCCTGCGCCATCCGCTCGCCGAAGGCCGGCCGGGCGAGGAGCCCGTCGACGGCGCGCTCGAAGGCGCCGGGATCGGGATCGGCGACGAAGGCGGCGATCTCCTCGGGCGTGGCCGGCAGGCCGGTGAGGTCGAAGGAGAGGCGGCGGAGGAGGGTGCGGCGATCGGCCTCGGCCGCCGGCTCGAGCCCCGCCTCGGCGAGCCGGGCGAGGATGAAGCGGTCGATCGGGGTGCGGCACCATCCCTTGCCGTCGGCCGGTCCCGGCGCCCCGTCGACGCCGGGCACGGCCACGGAGCCGAGCGGGCGGTAGGGCCAGGTTTCGCGCGCGGCCGGATCGATGCGCCGCGTCGTCCAGGGGGCCCTGTCATCCTCGGAGACCAGCGGCCGGTCGTAGGGGGCGCCGGCATCGATCCAGGCGCCGAGGCGGGCGAGCTCGTCGGCCGTGAGCGCCGCTCCCTCCTCCGGCATGTGCGGCTCCTCGAGGCGCGCGGCGAGACGGTGGAGGAGGCTCGTGGCGGCGCTGTGGGGAACGACCGCCGGGCCGCGGTCGCCGCCGGCGAGGAGCTTCTCGCGCGTGGAGATGTCGAGGCCCCCTTCGGTGCTCCCGGCGCCGTGGCAGCCGGCGCAGCGGTGCGCCAGAAGCTCGCGGAGGCCGACGAAGAGCTCGAGCCCGCGCGGGTCGGCGTCGGCGGGCTCCTGCGCGGAGGCGCCGCCATGCGCTGCGGCCAGCGCCGCCGCGGCCGCGAGGGCCACGAGCACGCCGCGGATGCGCGTGCCCCGCCGCCGCGGCGGAGCGGGCGACGGACCCGGGCACGGGGCGACTGGCATGGCGGGGATCTCCTGGGGACGCGTGGGGAGAGTCTACCCCGACGGGCGTGCCGCCGACCCGAGCCGCGCTCACGCCCGCGCCGCCCCGGCCGCCTGCAGCCCGGGAGCCGCGCCGCACGGCGGCTCATCCCGGGCACAGGGCCAGGACGCGCAGGGGGCTCCCCGATCCCCCCTCGATCTTGAGCGGCGCCGCCACGAACAGGGCCCCGGTGGCGGGGAGCGCGTCGAGGTTGCACAGGCACTGCAGGCCGTAGCGGCCGGCGCCGTGCATCAGCGTGTGGCAGGGATAGGGCAGCGGCCAGCGGAACGATTGCCCGGCGTCGGTGTTGATCGTCTCCACGGCGAAGCCGAGCACGTCGCGCTCGTGGATCAGCCACTCCACCGTCTCCCGCGTCGGCCCCGGCGTGTGGGAGCCGTCGTCGGCGAGGTTCAGGAACCGCCCCGGGTCCGCGATCCGCTTCGACCAGTCGGTGCGGAAAGCGAGCCAGGCGCCGGCCGGAATCCGGCCGTGGCGGGCCTCCCAGGCGCGGAGGAAATCGACCGTGAGGAGCCAGTCGTCGTCGCCGGCCACCTCGGCGACGGCGTCGACGACCACGGCCGGCGCGATCAGCCGCGCCACGTCGAGCGTGTCGACGGTGTTTCCCGGCAGGTCGCGCCCCGTGATCCAGTGGGCGGGGGCGTCGAAGTGGGTGCCGGTGTGCTCGCCGCAGGAGAAGTTGTTCCAGTACCAGCCCGGCCCCGCCTCGTCGTAGCGAGAGATCGGCTCGAGCCGGAAGGGCTGCACCTGGCCGAAAGGTGGCGGGAGGACGAGCGTGGGGAAGTCGGGCGAGAGCACCTGCGTGAGGTCGACCACGCGGATCGAGCCCGACGCCAGCGCCGCCGCGAATCGGGAGAGGATCTCCGACATGCCGGGATCTCCGGAGGGACCGTGCCGCGCGGCCCCCGCGGCAGGGATGCCGGGGGAGCGTCGCCCCAGGCGGACGGGGCTGGAGCGGTGCTTCAGAGGAACTTCGCGTAGGGATGGAAGCGGAAGCGATTGCCGGGGTCGAGCCGCGCCTTGAGGCGCGCGACCGATTCGGCCATGGCCGCGGTGCCGAAGATGTCAACCGGCGCGGGGGCGCCGACGGG
>CAISKG010000110.1 GCA_903885855.1 uncultured Planctomycetaceae bacterium | reverse complement strand
TACGACGTGCGCGAGTCGACCACGCGCGCGGGACGCGGCTCGGCCCGCAAGGCCTGGCGCATCGAGCCGGCCCGGGGGCGCGGCGCCATGCCCGGCCCGGCCGTCACCCTGCCGGAGCTCCTCTCGCTGGCGGTGGCGCGGGAGTTCCTCGCCCCCCTGGCCGGCACCTGCTACTGGCGCGGCATCGGCCGGCTCGTGCAGCGCATCGAGGCGGTCGCCACCCCCGCCCTCCTGGAGCACGTCGATCACCACCGCGAGGGGCTCGTGGTCCATCCCCGGCATGCCACCGGGAAATATCCGGTGCGGCTCCTCAACGCCGTCAATCGGGCCATCCGCCACTCCCTCGAGCTCGCCATCCGCTACCAGGGCGCCGCCGACGAGAAGCCGCGGCGCGTCACGGTGCGGCCGGAGGCGCTGGTGCTCTACGAGGGCAGCCTCTACCTCGCCGCCCGCAAGGCCCCTGCACGCGGGGCCGCCGACGATGCCGCGCGGTTCTACAAGCTCGACCGCTGCCTCGCCGCCCGGCCCGGCGGGGCCACCTTCACGCCGCCGGAGGTGCGCGTGGAGACGCTCCTCGAGGACAGCGTGACGATCTACCGCTCCCCGCGGCCCCCGCGCCGCTTCCGGATCCGCGTCGGGCCCGCCCGGGCGCGGTGGGCCTGCGAGAAGCCTTTCCATCCGCGGCAGCGCGTCGAGCCGCAGCCCGACGGCGGCGTGCTCCTGGTGATCGAGCGCGGCTACGAGGAGGAGCTCGTGCCGCGGATCCTCGGCCTCGGCGCGGGGGTGGAGCTCCTCGAGCCCGCCGACGTGCGCGAGCAGATCCGGGCCACCGCCGAGGGGATCGCCGCCCGCCACGCCGCCACGGCCCCCGCAGGGCGCCGCGCCCGCTGATCGCAGGGCGCCGCGCCCGCTGAGCGCGGCTCCCGAGCAAGCGCCCGGCGGGCGGGGAGCGCGGTTTCCCACCGCCGCGTTTTCAGGCGACAAAGCGGCAGGATACGCTTGCCCGGGGGGCCCGCCGCACGGGCCCGGTGGCGGTTGGACCGCAGGGTCCCGCGGACGGAGCCCTCGATGCGCTGGTTCTGGATCGACCGATTCACGGAGTTCGTCCGCCACACCCGGGCCACCGCCGTCAAGGCGGTGACGCTCGCCGAGGCGCACCTCCACGACCACTTCCCCGGCCTGCCGATCGTGCCCGCCACGCTGATCCTCGAGGGGATGGCGCAGGCGGGGGGGATCCTCGTGGCCGACCACCTCGACTTCGAGCGGCAGGTGGTGCTCGCCAAGGTGGCGTCGTCGCGGTTCCACTTCGAGGTCGTGCCCGGCGACGTGATCCGCTTCGAGGTCGCGATCGCCGACACGATGGAGGGAGGCTCGATCGTGCGCGTCGAGAGCCGGGTGGGCGAGCGGCTCCAGGGGGAGGCGGAGCTGGTCTTCGGCCACCTCGAGGCCGGCACGACGGTGCCGGTGCTCTTCAGCACGCCGCAGATGATGGTCTGGCTCGACAACCTGCGGATCTTCGACGTGGCCGTGAATCCCGACGGCACCAAGGCCCCGCGCCGCGGGTGACGCAGCGTTCATCCCTCCCCGCCCCGGCACATTCCTCCTCCGACGGCCCGCCGTGACGCCCTCCCTCCCCCCCGCCGCCGGCCCCACGCACGACCTGGCCGTGGAGGTGCGCTGCGGCAGCCGGCTCCGCCACGCCGTGGCCTGCGTGCCCTCGGGCGCTCCGCCGGCCGCGGGATGGCCGGTCGTCATCGCCTTCCACGGCGGCCGCAGCCATCCCGAGGCGATGCGGCGCTTCTGCGGGCTCGACGCCGCCGCCGCGGCCGGTTCGGCGCTGGTCGTCTATCCGGCCGGCACCGGGAGCCGCGAGGGGGTGCTCACCTGGAACGGCGGCAACTGCTGCGGCGAGGCCCTCGAGGAGCAGTCCGACGACGTGGGATTCGTGCGCGCCCTGCTCGGGCGGCTCGCCGATCTCCTGCCCGTCGATCCGGCGCGCATCCACGCCACCGGCATGTCCAACGGCGCGATGATGGCCTACCGCGCGGGGGCCGAATTGGCCGACACCATCGCCTCGATCGCCCCCGTCGCCGGGCCGCTGGCGCTCGCCTCGATCGCGCCGGCCCGCCCCGTGCCGGTGCTCCACTTCCACGGCTCGCTCGACCAGTTCACGCCGCTGGAAGGGGGCGTGGGGCGACGGAGCGTCACCCGCACCCACCACCGGGGCGTGGTCGACGGCCTCCGCGAATGGGCCCGGCACAACGGCCTCGATCCCCTCCCGGTGACCACGCCGGTGCCCTGCGCCGACGAGGGGATCACGATCGAGCGCGTCGCCTGGGGCGGGCCCGGGGAGGCGGAGGTGGTGCTCTACCGGATCGACGGCGGCGGCCACACCTGGCCCGGCATGACGCCCGACTCCTTCTACCTCGGCACCGCCACGCGCTCCTTCGAGGCCAATCCGCTGATCCTCGATTTCTTCCGCCGGCATCCGCGCCCGGCGTGAGCCGCGGCCGGGGCGCCGAGCGTCGCCGCCCTACTCGTCGAGCCGGTAGAGCGCGCCGTCGGTGCGGAGGAAGAGGGCGCCGTCGGCGGCGGCCAGCGACGCCAGCGTCCGCCCGGGGAGCTCGTTGCGGGCGAGCTCCCGGTACGCGCGGCCCGGCGCGATGACCTTCGTCATGCCGTTCTCGTCGGTGACGTAGATCCTGCCGTCGGCGTAGAGCGGCGAGGCGGTGCAGTCGCCCCCGAGGCGCTCCTGCCAGTGGAGCGTGCCCGTGCGGGCGTCGAGGCAGGAGATCACGCCGTTGTCGCTCACCATGTAGAGCTCGTCGCCGATCACCAGCGGCGAGGCGTTGCGCGGCGCGCCCTTGGTGGTCTTCCAGGCCACCTGCTCCGCGCCGATCTCGCCCCGGCCCCCGAGCGGCAGCGCGTAGAAGACCGCGTCGTCGTAGCCGGAGCTGACGAACGCCAGGCCGAAGGCCGTGACGGGGCGCGGGACGTTGGAATAGCCGCCGGGGTAGCGGAAGCGCCAGCGCTCCGTGCCGTCGGCCGGATCGTAGGCGACGACGAATTCCCCGCCGCAGCTGACGACCAGCGCCCGGCCCTCGACCGTGGTCACCGTGGGGGTGGAGTAGGCCATCCGCCCCTCGCCGCGCGCCTGCCGCCAGACCTCCTTCCCCGTCGCCGCGTCGAGCCCCACGACGAACTGCACGTCGGTGCCGTCGCAGGCGATCACGAGCCGGTCCCCGACCAGCACCGGCGACCCCGCCGGGCCGTGGCGGTGGTTGTATTCCAGGCGGGTCTTCCAGAGCACCTCGCCGTCGGCGGAGAGGCAGGCGGTGCCGTGGCTACCGAAATGGACGAACACGCGGCCATCCGCCAGCAGCGGCGTGGGGGAGGCGTGGCTGTTCTTGCCATGGATGGCCCCCGGCTCGGCGGGGGCGAAGACCTCGACCGACCGTTCGATTCCGCCGCTGGCCGCGTCGAGCCGCACCGCCCGCAGCGACCGCCCCTCCTCGAGCGCGGTCGTGACCCACACCTTCCCCCCCGTGACCGCCGGCGACGACCAGCCGAGGCCGGGGATCTCGGTGCGCCACACGACGTGCTCCTCGGGGCCCCAGGTCAGGGGCAGCCCGGTCTCGTCGGCGTGCCCCTGCTGCCCCGGCCCGCGGAACTCGGGCCAGTCGCCCCCCCGCGCGAGGCCGGCCGCGGTCAGGGACACCAGCATCCCGGCGACGAATCCGCGCGGCAGGCGCGGCGCGGCCGGGGCGATCGGGAGGAGGCGGGCCCGCGGGCGGGCGAAGGGGGCGCGGGGCATGGCGAGGCTCTCATTCCGGGGGGCACGGGGATGCGAACGCGGCGGGGAGGATAGCACGCTGCTCCGGTCGGTCGCGTCGACAGCCTGCATGGCTGGCTTCCGCGTCCGCGGAACCAGGCGTCCATGACCTTGTCCCACGGCGGGCACCCTCAAAAAGCCGAGGTTTTTCCAGCGTGCCTGCCGCCGCATCCGGAGGCGGATCACGTTGGCCGGAGCCTGCTATCCTCCATGGTGCCGGGGGCAGGCGCGGGTGCCGGCCGCCGGCGAGGCGCCGCGCATGGCACGATCCCGCTCCACGTCCGCGAACGACGCCCCGCCCGACGCCGCGGCCCGGGGCCGATCCGGCCGCGGCGCTCGGCCGGCTGCCCGCGCCGACGCGCGGTCGGCTGATCGCGCCGACGGGCGGCCGGTGTCGGCGGGCCGGCGCTGGACGCCCGGGCGGATGGCGATCGTGGGTGCCGCGATCGTGGGGCTGTCGCTCCTCCTCACGCGCGGCCTCGTGGGCTGGAACGAGGCCCGGGCGCGGAGCCTCGAGATCGACTGCAAGCGGGCCCACGAAGCG
>CAISKG010000109.1 GCA_903885855.1 uncultured Planctomycetaceae bacterium | reverse complement strand
GGGCGGGCTCGCCGGGCGGCACGACGACAGCGCGGGCGCCGCCAGGAACACGAGCGCGACGAGACATGATCGGCGGGGCATCGATCGCTCCTGCCGGGCCGGCGCCGGCGCGGGGCTCACGCGGGAAAAGAGCGGGGCCCGCCGAATCCGGCGGGCCCCGCGAGAGACGTCGACCGAGCGATCCTCCGGAGCGGTGGGGCCCCGGAAGGACTCCGGTCAGGGAGTCGATTCCTGCTGCGCCTCGCGACCGCGGGCGGTCGCCAGGCAGTAGCGGATCCAGTGGCTCATGTTCTCGTTGTAGTACCCGACGCTGCCGTCGGCCCGCAACCCATGGGCACCGCTGGGGTGATTGCTGCTCCAGCCGTGGCAGCGCTGATCGCCGGCCCACGACTGCCAGGCCGGGTTGGTGTTGTTGAGGGGATTCCGCAGGTTGCCCACCATGGCGTTGGGGTTGATCCAGGCCGAGTCCTGCTGGACGTTGTAATCGAAGTTGGCCTGGTTGCCGCCCCGCCAGTGCATGTCCTCGAAGGCCGCGATGGTCCGCGAGGTGCCGTCGACGATGTCGCCGAGCTTCCGCGGGCCGACCTGCTTGAACACGCCGTTGTAGTTGGCCTGCTCGTCCATGCACTCGCCGTTCACCCACGGCGTGCCGGGGTTGCTCCCCTTGTTGAAGCGCCCCTTGCCCTCGGGATCGCCGAAGTCGGGGACGTTGCCGCAGTCCTTCCAGCCCGACCACACGTGCCCGAGGCTGCCGACGTAGTCGGAGGCGCCGAAGGTGTAGCCGTTCCAGTTGAAGTAGCTGTAGGCCTGACCGGTGCGCACCGCGTCCATCTGCGTGGTGGAGGGGCAGAGGAGGTTGCGGAGCGGCTTCTGGGCGAGGGAGTAGTTGCTGACCGGGCTCGTGCTCGCGTCATAGCCGTCGAGGTTGAACTTGAACTGGTTGTAGAGGGCGGCCTCTTCCATGTAGGGCATCGCCATCACGACCCACGACCAAGCCCCGTCGTTGGAGAGCTGGTAGGCGGCCCGACCGGTGGTCGAGTTGCCGTTGCCGCAGATCGCCTGGTCCTTGTTGAAGGGGAGGACGTCCTGCTTGGCCGAAGCGTGGTTCTGCAGGGCGAGGCCGATCTGCTTGAGGTTGTTGGAACACTTGCTGCGGCGGGCGGCCTCACGCGCGGCCTGGACGGCCGGCAGGAGGAGCCCGACGAGCGTGCCGATGATCGCGATCACGACGAGCAATTCGACGAGCGTGAACGCTCCGCGGTCACGTCGCCCTGGGGTGAGGAGGGACATCTCTGGGTTCTCCGTGGATGAAACCGATGACGGGATCGAAGGAAAAAGCGGGGTCAGGAACGAAACGGACGATCGCCACCGAGGGAATGAATTGGATGAACGATCGGAAAGGGGACGAACGGTCAGGAACGGGATCGGGGCACGTCGGCGATCGGGTTCGAGCCAGGGCCGCCTCCGCCGGGCGGCGCCCGCTCACAGCGCGATGTCGAGCGTGTTCGGGCCGGGTTTGATTTCGACTTCCTTGGGGCTCGTCGAGGCCGAGCCGAACTCCTTCGGGAACGACGCCTTGGGGGCGGCGGGCGCCTTGCCGCCGCCGGTGCTGGCGTACTGCTTCATGATCTCCTCTTGCGAGGGCTGGCCGCCGCCGGCGGCGCTGAGCACCACCTTGTACTTCCCGGCGACAGCACCCTTGCCAGCCGGCTTGCCGACGCTGCCGGCGGTCGTGAGCGAGAACTGCCCGGTGGCAGCATCGACCATACCCGAGGCGATCGGGCCATTGCCGCTCACGGGGAAGAGCGACACCTGCACGCCCGCGGGCACCTGGCCACCGATCGTGAGCTTGCCGCTGGCGGGATGCACGGCGGGACCGCCGGAGCCGCAGCCGGCCGCGATCAGGGCGACGGCGCCGAGCAGGGCCGCGGAGAGCCCCCGGCCGAAGGTGCGGTGCGAAGCGAAGGGCAGGGAGCGAAGGGAACGCGTCATGGTGCGGGAGAACTTTCCGGGGCGATCACGGGCTGGCAACAGGTTGGGAACGGGTTCGGACGGGGCTGAACGATGCTCGGGCGGGGATCGGGGTGGCGGGGGCGCTCGTCTCTCGGACAGCCGCTTGGATTTGGATCTGGCCCGACTTCTCTGACCGGTTCTGGCACAAGGTACGTCCGAGGGAATCGGAGAGTTCGTCGGACGCTCGCCCAGGACCGGCCCCGATGACGGAATCGGGCCACACGGTTGCAGGCGATCGCGACGCTTCCCCCAGGCATCCCTCTGGTATGGATCGTCCTTTTTCCGTCTGAAATTCTCCGCTTGCACAGCAGGAGTTTCGCAGACGCCCCGAACGACCCAATCAACAGAAATCTAATTCCCACGCTGCGGCGCAGTCAAGGGAATTGCGCTCCCGGCGGCGGGGAAACCGGCGGCCGGCCGGCCGCGGTCGGGCCCCCGGGGCCCGGTCCGGCGAGTTGGCTGATCCGCTGCGCGAGGCGATCGGCGATGGCGGGTGACCCGCAATCGCGGGCGTAGGCGGCCATTTCCCCGAGAATATCCGGCGGAATCGCACGCACGTCGGGGGCCTGGAGGATGCGCTTGCGGAGGTTTCGCCCCTCGGCGGCCAGCCGGGCGGGCCGGGCCGCGTCGTCGGTGCGCCCCGCCTTCCGGAGGACACCGGCGAGCTGGTGCCAGGTGAGGAAATCGAAGGGGTCGATCTCGAGCGCCCGGCGGTGGGCCGCCTCCGCCTCCTCCACCTCCCCGACCTGGTCGTGGACCCAGCCCTTGAACCGCCAGAAGCGGTTGTCGCCCTCGGCCCCGGGCGGCACCTGGGCCAGCAGGTCGGTCACCCGGGGGAGATCGCCGCGGGTCGAGGCCTTCTGCAGGAAGTAGGCGAGCAATTCGCGGTTGCCGGGAAAGCGCTCGAGCAATTCCCGCAGCCTCCGGTCGTGCTCCGGCTCCACGAGCGTCTCGGGCGACTCCGCCGACACCACCTCGTCCTCGAGGCCGCTGGAACTGACGAACCCGCGCGCCGCGGCGACGAGAAAGGTCTCGTCGTCGGGCGAGCGCTCGAGCCAGTGGGAGTTCACCGCCAGGGTGTTGGAGAGGGTGAGCCAGGAGGCGCCGAGAAGATAGACGAAGGTCTCCGGGAGATCGGCGTCGGCGTCGATCGCGCGGCGCGCCTGCTCGGCGAGGCGGCGCCGGTCGAGGGTGATCGCCGAGAAGAAGCAGGCGCGGCGGTGGGCCTCGACGTTGGCCGGATCCTGGGCCAGGATCCGCTCGCACGTCAGCGCCCCCTCGCGCGGGTCGCCGAGCTCGCCGAAGAGGATGTCGGCCCGGTCGGAGAGCCCGGCAATCGTGAGCGGATCGCCGTCGGGCATCGTGGCGAAGGTGGCCGCCGCGTCGCGCGAGCGCCCCTGGCCGAGCTGGGCTTCGGCGAGAAAGAAGATCGGCGCCGCGGCGCCGGGCGCCGCCTTCATCCAGGCGCGGGCGAGGCGTTCCTCCTCGTCGTAGCGCCCCGCTTCGTGGGCCCGCTTGCAGTCGATCTCGAGGCTCCGCGCCCGGGCCTCGTTCCAGCCCACGAGGCCGCGCGTGATGAGGAGCGACAGCCCCACGATCGCGCCGCCCACGATCGCCATCCGCCCGGGCGTCCAGCGCCGCCCCGCCGACACCGGCCGTTCGTCGGCGCGATCAGCCGACCGCGCGTCAGCGCGGGCAGCCGGCCGAGCGCCGCGGCGGGATCGGCCCCGCGCCGCGGCGTCGGGCGGGGAGTCGTTCGCGGATGTGGAGCGGGATCGTGCCATGCGCGGCGCCTCGCCGGCGGCCGGCACCCGCGCCTGCCCCCGGCACCATGGAGGATAGCAGGCTC
>CAISKG010000108.1 GCA_903885855.1 uncultured Planctomycetaceae bacterium | reverse complement strand
GCGGCTGCCGGTGGCGGCGCTGGGGACGGCCGTCGTGGCCGTGCCCCTGCTCGACGCCCCGCCCGCGGTGTCGCGCTACGTCTTCGGCGTCCCCACGGCCGCGACGCGCCCGCCCGTGTCCCCCCCGACCCCGGCCGCCGGCCCCGCGCGGCCCCGGCCGCGTCGGGCGCGGATCGCACCGCCGGCCGACGTGATCCGCGTGGAGGAGCGGCTGTGGTTCCTCCTCCAGCCGGACATCGACACCCTCCTCGGCTCCTGCCGCCTCGCCTTCCCGCGCACGCCGTTTCCCTTCCAGCTCGAGGGGATGGCGTTTCTCGTGCCGCGGCACGGGGCCGTGCTGGCCGACGAGATGGGGCTGGGGAAGTCGATGCAGGCGATCTCGGCGGTGCGCATCCTCCTCCACGCCTGCGGCGGACGCGCCGTGCTCGTCGTCTGTCCGAAGGGGCTGGTGTCGAACTGGGCGCGCGAGTTCGCCGACTGGGCGCCCGAGATCCCCGTGGCCGTCGTGGAGGGGGATCCGGCCCGCCGGCGCTGGCAGTGGGGGCAGGCCGACGTGCCGGTGAAGGTGGCCAACTACGAGACGGTGGTCCGCGATCGGGAGGTGGTGGCCGCCGTCGCCCGCCCCTTCGATCTGGTGGTGCTCGACGAGGCGCAGCGCATCAAGAACCCCTCCAGCCAGACCGCCCGGGCGGTGCGCGACCTGCCGCGCCGGCGCAGCTGGGCGCTGACCGGCACGCCGGTGGAGAACGCCGCCGCCGACCTCGTGGCGCTGTTCGAGTTCGTGGCGCCGGGGCAGGTTCACGAACGCATGTCGCCGCGCGAGCTGGGCCTGGCGGCGGCCGACCACGTCCTCCGCCGCACCAAGGATCAGGTCCTCCGCGACCTGCCCCCCCGCCTCGACCGCGACGAGCGCATCGAACTCACCGCCGAGCAGCGTGAAACCTACCGCCGGGCCGAGGAGGAGGGGGTGCTGCGCCTCGCCGGGATGGGGGCGGAGGCGACGATCCGCCACGTCTTCGAACTGGTGCTGCGCCTCAAGCAGATCTGCAACTTCGACACCGCCACCGCCGAGAGCGCGAAGCTCGACCGTCTCCGCGCCGACCTCGAGGAGGTCCAGGCCAGCGGCCGCAAGGCGCTGGTCTTCAGCCAGTGGGTGGACACCCTCCAGCGGCTCGAGGGGGCCCTCCGGCCCTTCGGCCCGCTGGTCTACCACGGCGGGATGTCGACCGGGGCGCGCGACGAGTGCGTGCGCCGCTTCCGCGACGACCCGCGGCACTCGGTCCTGCTGCTCTCCTACGGGGCGGGGGCCGTCGGGCTCAACCTCCAGTTTTCCCGGTACGTCTTCCTCTTCGACCGCTGGTGGAACCCGGCCGTGGAGGATCAGGCCGTCAACCGTGCCCACCGCATCGGGGCGGCCGGCGCCGTGACCGTGACGCGCTACCTCGCCGCGGGCACGATCGAGGAGCGGATCGACGAGGTGCTGCGCCGCAAGCGCGACCTCTCCGAGACGATCCTCTCCGGCGCGGGCACCACGTCGGGCGGCGGCCTGACGGTGGAGGAACTCTTCGCCCTCTTCCGCCTGCCGCCCCCCGCCCGCGACGACCACGATCGTCGCGCCGCCTGAGCCGAGCCGGGGGACGGCGGGCAAGGGCGGGGCGGATCAGCGGAAGCCGCGGAAGGCCGAGGCCACGGGGGCATTGAACGTCCGCTGGCCCGCCGCCGAGGCGGTGCGGAACACGATCCGCCGCGGCACGATCGCCGCGGGCTGCTCCACCGGCTGCGCGGCCTCGACGGCGGCGGCCGCCTTGGGGGCCTCGGCGACCGGCTGCGTGGAGACCGCCACGACCCGCGAGCCGTCGGTGGTGCCGACGCGGCGCACCACGATCTCGAAGCCCCAGGTGACGTCGGTGAGGAAGCGGGCGCTCGTGAGGTCGCCCGACGAGCCCGACCCGCCCCCCTGGTCGTTGGTGGTGCCGGCCATCGGGCCGTCGGGATTCCAGAACTCGCGCCGCGAGTAGTTGACCTGGTAGCCGAGATCGGCGAGCGCCGCGATCGTCACGTCGCTCAGCGGCATCGGCGGCTCCTCCTCGGCGAAGGGCGTCATCAGTTCGGTGCCGAGGTGCTCCTCGTCCCAGTGGCCCAGCACGAAGGGCTGCACCGGCACCGACGTGACGTTCGTGCCGGGGAAGTACGCCCCGTACTTCGCCACGGCGTTCTTGCCGACGTATTGCGGCGCATCGGAGTCGATGTCCTTGATCAGGCCCAGATCGGGGAATTGGAGCCGCGGGATGAGGTGGTAGCGCCAGAAGGCGCCGATCCCCAGGGCATGGCCCATCTCGTGCATGAGCACGGCCTGCAGCCCCGCGAAGTCGATGTCGGCGGGGTCGATGCCGGTGGTGCCCATGTAGGCGGTGTTGCCGCTGCCGTCCTTGCGGATCGCCACCTTGGCGGCGTCGGGGGCCATGGGGAAGGCATTGGCCAGCGCTCCCCCCTCGCCGTCGCTCGGCACCCCGCCGAGCAGCCCCATCTTCACGTTCATCACGAAGTCGTCGATGAAGCGGTTGCCGATCACCACCGAGGGGAGGTCGCCGGTGATCACCGACTGCCACTTGTTGACCGCCGCCTTGGCCGCCCCCTGCACGATGGGCGGGACGTTGCCGAGGAAGTTGATCTCGATCTGGAAGCCGGGCGTGTCGCTGGCGATCGACGTCACGGCGCGCGACTCGACGATCTTGGCGTTGCCCGGGGCGGAGAGGACGACCGAGAAGTCGGCCGGCTTCGGCGAGCGCACCGGGGCGTCGGCCTTGATCGGCACCCGGATCTCCTTCGTCGTCTCCTGGCCGGTGAAGGTGATCTTGCCCGTCCGGGCCAGGAAGTCCTTGCCCGCGGCCGCGCCGCCGTTCTGGGTCTTGTAGAAGACCGTCACCGGCTTCGCGCCGGGGGCTTTGTCGAGCGACACCGTGAACACCGCGTCCTGACCGCGGATGCCGTAGTTCGGGGCGTTGATCCACACCTGCGGCACCGTGGCCGCCGCCTTGCGCACGGCGGTCGCGGACCGCGCGGCCCGCAGTCCATCGGCGGCGTCGAGGCCGCTGGTGGCCAACGCGAACGATTCGGCGCTCGACTGGGCCGACCCGGGCGCGACCGCCTCGCGGCAGCCCTCGCAGCAGCAGCCGCCGGTGTCGCCGCAGGAGCCAGCCCCTTCGACCGCGGCGACGGCGTCGGCCTCGCCCGGGGCCACGATCGCCGTCGTCAGGTCGGCCGATGCGTCATTCCCGTCGGCCGACATCTCGGCCAGATAGGCCGTCAGGGCGGTGCAGCTGGCGCACATCACCCGGCGCGATTCGAGCGTCTCGACATCCACCCGCTGCTTGAGGAGAGCGCGGTGCGCGGGGGTGTCTTCGCGGCGGGGGGTGGCGTGCGACATGGCGATCACCTCGGGGAAACGGGGCCGGACAGTCGGTGGATGGTGTGACGCTGGGTCTGACGACGGGTCTGACGCTGGGTCTGACGCTGGGTCTGGGGAGTGATACGCCGCGGGCGGCCGACCGGTTCGTCACGCACCGTCGCAGTCGCCGCAGACCACGCACCCTGACGGGTCGATCGGCCCCCGGCGGCCGGATTCTGCAATCCGCTCCCCCTTTGGAGGTGCCGTGCCGGATGTGACGGTTCCGCCGTCGGCCTCCGCCCGCACTCCCCACCGCCGGAGCATAACTTCGCCTTCCACGCCCGGCCACATCCCGGCTCGGCCGGTCCGCCGAGGTTCGCCGGCCCCGGGATTCCATGGGCGTTGGAACCCCTCCCGGGCCCGGCTAGGCTCCCATGAAGGGGCGGCTCCGGGGAGTCGTCCCCTGCCTCCCCCCGACCCCGCCCCACGGCCCCGCCATGACCTGCCGCTACGACCTCGACGTGATCGTCGTCGGCGCCGGCCACGCGGGGGTCGAGGCGGCGGCGGCCGCGGCGCGCCTGGGGGCGCGCGTGGCCCTCCTCACCGCCAACCTCGACACCGTCGGCCAGATGAGCTGCAATCCGGCCATCGGCGGGGTGGGGAAGGCGCAGCTCGTCCGCGAGGTCGACGCCCTCGGGGGGGTGATGGCGCGGGCGATCGACGCCACGGGGATCCATTTCCGCGTCCTCAACCGCTCCAAGGGGCCGGCGATGCACGGCCCCCGCGCGCAGGCCGACAAGCGCCTCTACCAGATGGAGGTCAAGCGGATCGTCGAGGAGACCCCCGGGCTCGACCTGCGGCAGGAGATCGTCGATCGCCTGCTGCTCGAGCCCGCCGCCGGCGGCGACCCGGGCGCCGCCGGCTTTCGCGTGCTCGGCGTCGGCACGATCGACGGGGCGGAGTACCACGCGCCCGCCGTGGTGCTCACCACCGGCACCTTCCTCCAGGCCGTCATGCACACCGGCGAGGCGAAGGTGGCCGGCGGCCGCGCGGGGGAGGGGACCACCTCGGGCGTGAGCCGCAGCCTCGCCGCCGCCGGCATCCGCCTCGACCGCTTCAAGACCGGCACCCCCTGCCGGCTCTCCGCCCGCTCGATCGACTTCGGGGCGCTCGCCATCCAGCCGGGCGACCCGGAGCCGCAGGCCTTCTCATTCCTCACCGACCGCCTCGACGTCGACCAGATCCACTGCTGGATCACGCGCACCACCCCGGAGGTGCACGCGCTGATCCGCGCGAACCTCCACCGCGCCCCGATGTACTCCGGGCAGATCGAGTCGCGGGGCCCCCGCTACTGCCCGAGCATCGAGGACAAGGTGGTGCGCTTCGCCGACCGCGACGGCCACCAGCTGTTCCTCGAGCCGGAGGGGCGGGCCACGCAGGAGGTGTACGTCAACGGCATCTCCACGAGCCTCCCGCGCGACGTGCAGGACGCGATGATCCGCCTCGTGCCCGGCCTCGAGCGCGCCCGGATCATGCGCTACGGCTACGCGGTGGAGTACGACTACTGCCCCCCCGACCAGCTGCGGGCGGGGCTCGAGAGCAAGCACGTGGCGGGGCTGTTCTTCGCCGGCCAGATCAACGGCACCACCGGCTACGAGGAGGCCGCCGCGCAGGGGCTCCTCGCCGGCGCCAACGCCGCCCGTGCCGCCGCCGGCCGCGAGCCGCTCGTCCTGGAGCGCGAGGAGAGCTACATCGGGGTGCTGGTCGACGACCTCGTGCTCCGCGGCGTCGACGAGCCCTACCGGATGTTCACCAGCCGCGCCGAGCACCGCCTCGCCCTGCGCCACGACAACGCCGACCGGCGCCTCACCGGGCTCGCCGCCCGCGTCGGCCTCGCCGAACCGGCGCGGATCGCCCGCCTCGGGGCGAAACTCGCCGCCATCGACGCCGCCCGGGCCACCCTCGCCGCCACGCGCGTGGGGGGCACGGCGCTCCTCGACCTCCTCCGCCGGCCCGAGTTCACCTGGGCCGATGCCGCGGCCGCCTGCCCGGCGCTCGCCGCCGTGCCGCGCGACGTGGCCGATCAGGTGGCCTGGGACATCCGCTACGAGGGCTACCTCGGCCGGGAGCGCGAGCGGATCGAGAAGCGGCGCCGCGAGGCCGACCGGCCGATCCCCGAGGGGCTCGACTACGCCGCCGTGCGCCACCTGCGCGCCGAGGCGCGCGAGCAGCTCGCGCGCGT
>CAISKG010000107.1 GCA_903885855.1 uncultured Planctomycetaceae bacterium | reverse complement strand
CGCGCCGCCAGGTCGACGAGCCGCACCACGGCGGCGGGATCGTCGGCCACGCGGCCCGCCTCCCCCGGCACGGCGGCCACGTGATGGTCGGTCACGACGAAGGGGCCGTCGCGCACCGCCGTCGGGGCGACGTCGGTGGCGTCCTCCTCCGGGCCCAGCGCCTCGAGCACGCTGGCCACGTGCCGGGTGTGGCCGAAAAACTCCTGCATGAATCGCTCCACCGGCAGCAGGCCCTCCCGGGGCGCGTAGCCCCACGCGCCGGCGATGCGCGGCTGCTCGTCGCGGGTCAGATCGTCGGCCGCCCGGCCCGCGGCGAGGTGCAGCTCGACGCGCGCCCGGAGGAGGAAGGCCTCGGCCGCCGCCACGCCGCGGACGTCGTCGCCGGAGAGGATCCCGCGCTCCGCGAGCCGCTCGAGGCGGGGCTCGTCGTGCAGCACCGCCCCCAGCCAGCGCAGCAGGTGCACGTCGCGCAGGCACCCGGCGGAACGCTTCACGTTCGGCTCGAGGAGCGCCATCGTGCCGCCGTGCCGCTCCACCTCCATCCTCCGCCCCTCGAGCAGCCGCCGCACGGCCTGCGGCCGATCGGCGCGGGCCAGGTCGGCCAGGCGCGCCGCGAGGTCCGTCACGATCGACGCCGCGCCCGCCAGCGGGCGCGCGTCGAGGAGCGCCGTGAACACCGTGGCGTCGCTGGCGGCCAGCGCCAGCGCCTCGTCGGCGGTGCGCACGCTCTGGCCCACCTCGAGGCCGGCGTCGAACAGATCCTGGAGCAGCCGGCGGGCCAGCGCCGGCACGTGCGATTCCACCCCGGGCCGATGGAGCAGGCAGAGATCGATGTCGCTGTGCGGGGCCATGCAACGCCGCCCGAATCCGCCGATGGCCGCCAGCGCCACGCCGCCGTGCGCCGCGGCGCGCGCCTCGTCCGGGAGCGTCTCCAGGGCGGCCTCCCACACGGCGACCACCACGTCGTCGTAGGCGTCGCTGGCCCGCGCGCAGCACGCCGTCGCCGCCACCCCGGCGGCGTGGTCGGCCCGGATCCGTTCGCGCAGCGCCGCCACCGCGGCGGTCGCCCGCGCCACCACGGGGCTCGCATGCACTCGATGGGGTCCTCGTGTCGTTCCGGGCCGCCGGCCCCGCCCGGGAAGGGCTGGCCGCGCGATTCGCGCGCACGCCGTGCCCCGTTCATCGGCAGGTGGTGCGGGCGGCCCCCGGGGGGCCCGACGCGGCCGGCGACCTGCCGCCCGCCCCGTGGCGCCATTTTCATCCGGCGGAATCGGACCTGTCACGCCCGAATCGCTGCCCCGGCAGGAGGAAGCGGGGGGCGGGTCGGGGCCGGTGCCGCCTTGGCACGGGCTTTGCAATGGGGGGTGTCAGGCGGCCGGTCGGAGGGTCGTGTGCCCTCCGCGACGGTGACTCCGGATTCCGGGCACCGGGTTTGGACGGTCCACCGTCCGCGGCGGTCCCGGCGAAGGGGTGCAGGAGACAGGCGATGAAGAAGATCGAGGCGATCATCCGTCACTTCAAGCTCGACGAGGTGAAGGACGCGCTCAACGCCCGCGGCATCAAGGGCATGACGATCACCGAGGTGCGCGGTTTCGGCCGCCAGAAGGGGCACACCGAGACCTACCGTGGGACGGAGTACTCGGTCGACTTCCTCCCCAAGGTGAAGATCGAGGTGGTGGTCGGCGACGACGACGCCGCAGGCGTCATCGACACGATCGTGGCGTCGGCACGCACCGGCCAGGTGGGCGACGGCAAGATCTTCGTCACACAACTGGCCGACGTGGTCCGGATCCGCACCGGCGAGACGTCGGCGGCTGCGATCTAGTTGTCCCGCGGCGGGAGGCATCCTGCCCTCCCGCCGCTCTGGTCGATCGCCGCGACGCCGGAGGGTCGCGGGCGGTCGACGGGGCGCCGCATCGTGCGGCG
>CAISKG010000106.1 GCA_903885855.1 uncultured Planctomycetaceae bacterium | reverse complement strand
GTCGGCGGGGGCGCCGCCGGCGGGCTTCCCGCGGCGGCCGGCGGGGGGCCGGTGATCACCACCGACGGATCGGCCAGGTCGATGGGACGGTATCCCTCGTAGGCCGGCATCTGCCAGAGCTGGCCGGGATCGCCCGGGGGCATGTTGGTGGTCACCGAGGAGAGCTCGAGCTGGAAATCGACACCCGAGGCGGGCCACGACACCTCGACGACGCGCGGCAGCGCCGCGCCGCTGGGAGGATCGACCCGGTGCTGGCTGGTGCGCACGCTCGCCAGGCGCGTGCCCGTCGCGGTGAACAGGTGCTGCTCGAGGACGAGGCCGGTGGTGCCGTCGACGATCGTCGACTTCGCCATCTCGCCGTCGGGCCCGGCGATCCGCGAGCGCACCTCGAGCCGGCCGTCGGCCAGCGGGAAGGGGCCGTCGTGGCGGTCCTCGGGACGGAAGGTGACCAGCCCGAGGATCTCCGGCATCCAATCGGCACGCAGCGGGATCAGCTGCCGGGCCGATGACTTGGCGTAGTCGTCGTGGCGGCAGAAGAGCGTCACCGGGGGCTCGTGCCGCCGGATCCACAGCCAGAACAGCTCGTCATTGCTGCCGATGTCGAGCTCGCCGCCGGTGATCGCCGTCTGCGCGCGGAGGCGGAAGCGCCGGGGGGGCTCGCAGGCCACCTGGGCGGTGAGGCGCGGCACCCCGGGCACCGAGAGCACCGCCTGCGGAGCCATGAGGGTGCGCACCCGGCGGGTGTTGTCGTGGACGGTGTCCATCACCTGCTGGAGCGAGGGCTGCGGCGGGAGGACGCGCGGCAGCGGCATCACCCCCACCTGATAGCCGCGCAGCGCGTTCGGGCAGGACGCGCCGGTGGACGCGAACGCCAGCACCACCAGCGCCAGCGACAGCCCCCTGGCGACCGGGCGCGGCGGATGGCGACGGCGGGCGTTCATGCGGCCTCCCCCGACCAGAGGAGCCCGGCGAGGCGCGACTCGACGTCGGCCCGGCGGCCGGCCGGCGGGGGGGCGACGGCGACGTCGTAGACGCAGTCGCGGCGCCGGCAGCCGAGGCGGAGGCGCTCCGCGCCGGGCCGCTCCCCCTCGGTCGGATCGAGGAAGCGGAGCACGCGGCGGCGCACCAGTTCCAGGGCCACCAGGTAGCGCAGCGGCGCCTCCTCGGGATCGTCGGAGAGCCGCTCCACGAGGTCGAGGAGCACCTCGGCCGGCGAGGCGCGCTGCGGCGCGTCGCCGCGCGGGTAGAGCGAGCGCCACCAGGCGATGCACGTCTCGGGGGGCCCGGGCCTGGCGCCCGGGTCGAAATCGCGCCGCACGATGCCGTCGGGCGAGCGCACGAGCGCCGAGACGACCGCGTCGCCAGGCACGAAGGCCCGGCCGGAGAGGCTGCACTGCGCCTGCGGGCGGTGGATGCGCGCTTCCATCGGACCCGGGGGTGGGAGGCGGGGGCGGGGGCAAGGGCGGCCACCAGGGACCGACTTGTAGGGATCGTCGGCCGGCACCACAACCGCACCGGCCGCGGGCAGGGCCGACCGGCCCCCGCGACGGGGCGGCGGGGCCGTGGCCCGGGGGGACCGGGGCGGCTGGGGAAGCGGGGTCGCCATGCGGCCTCAGCCGCCGACGAGACGCTCCACGAGTTCCACGATGCCCCCCGCGTCGTGACCGGCGACGACGAGGTCGGCCGCGCCGCGCACCTCCGGCGCCGCGTTGCCCATCGCCACGCCCAGGCCGGCGGCGCGAATCATCGGCAGATCGTTGACGTCGTCCCCCACGGCGCAGACCGCGGCGGCGGGGATTCCGGCCGCCGCGGCCACCTCCGCCACGCCGCTCCACTTGGTGACCCCCTCCGGCGCGATCTCGCACATCCAGTCGCGGTACCGCGGGCTCTTGATGACGTGCAACGCCAGACGCCCCGGGCAGGCGTCGTGGAGGGCCCGCTCCAGCGCGAGCATCGCGTCGCGCGGCCCCATGGCGAAACCGGCGAAGACCCCGTCGGGGGGCGACCGCTCGATGCCCGGCGCGAGCCGCGCGACGTGCCGGTTGCGTTCCAGGTATTCCTCCACGCCCGCCCGCGATTCCCCGGCGGGGGGCAGCCGGCCGCAGTGGAAGTCGAAGCCCGAGTCGAAGGAATCGGTGTACAGGATCGGGTCGCGGCCGTGGGCGACGACCACGTCGAGCAGCGCGCGGAGCGTGCCGGGGGCGAAGGCCGCCTTGAAGAGCGTCGCGTGATCCTCGCGGCGCTTCACGAGCGCCCCCGACGCCGTCACGATCGCCCCGCCGATCCCCAGCCGGTCGGCCACGGGGAGGACGTCCCGGTAGCGGCGGCCGGTGGCGATCATGACCGCGATGCCGGCGGCACGGGCCCGGTCGACCGCCTCCACCGTCGCCGGCTCGATCTCGTGGCGGCTGTTGGTGACGGTGCCGTCCACGTCGAGGACGAGCAATCGGATCGCGCCGCCGCGCCGGCGGGTAGAATCACGATCGGAGCACCCGTCGGGCGTCGCCGCGCTGTCCATCGGGTTTCCCTCCTCGCTTCGTCGCCGTCCCGCCACACGCCGCCCCGCCGAGACACGCCCAGCGCCATGACCTCCGCCCCGTCCGACACGCCCTTCACCCCCGTGGCCCGCGTCGGCGAGATTCCCGCCGGCGAGGGGCGCACCTTCGAGGTCGGGGGCCGGCTCGTGGCGGTGTTCCACGATGGTACGACCTACTCGGCGATCGACGACATCTGCCCCCACATGGGAGCGTCGCTGGGGAGCGGCCCGCTGCGTGACGGGGAGGTGGTCTGCCCCTGGCACGCCTGGCGCTTCCGCCTCTGCGACGGCGCCTGGTGCGACAATCCGCGTCTCCGCGTCGAGGTGTTCGAGGTCCGTGTCGTGGAGGGCGCGATCGAGGTCCGCGTCCCGCCCTACCGCCCGAACGCCGCCGTCCCGCCGCCGTCAGCCGTGTGACGGCGCCCCGACGACGTCGATCCGCACGCGCTCCCCCGGCCGCAGCGCCCGGGCGTCGACCCCGGTCACCTCCTTCACGCGCCGGGCCCAGGCGGCCGCATCCTGGCGGATCGGCGGCCATGTGTCGTAGTGCTGGGGCAGCGCCACCTGCGGCGCGAGGAGGCGCACCGCCTCGACGGCGTCGTCGGGGCCCATGGTGAACAGGTCGCCGATGGGGACGACCGCCACGTCGATGCCCCGGCCCTGCGGATCGCGGCGGCCGATGCGTTCCATGTCGGAGAACAGCGCGGTGTCGCCAGCGAAATAAGCGCGGACGCCGCCGACGTCGAGGAGCCAGCCGGCCGGATGGCCGCCGTAGGTGCCGTCGGGGAGGCTCGAGGAATGGAAGGCGATCTCCATCTTCGCCGTCCCGCCGGGCACGGCCGCGCGACCGCCGAGGTTCATCGGCACGACGTGCTCGATCCCCTGGCGGTTGAGCCACTGGGCGATCTCCCAGTTGCACAGCACCGGGGCGGCGGTGCGCCGGGCGATGGCGACGAGATCGCCGACGTGGTCGGCGTGGCCGTGCGTCACGAGGATCGCGTCGCAGGCCACGTCGGCGGCCTTCATCGCGGCGGTGGGGCAGTCGTCGAAGAAGGGATCGACGAGCAGGACACCGTGGCCGGTGTCGACGAGCCAGGTGGCGTGGCCGACCCAGGTGAGCGTGATCGACATGCGCAGGTCCTCCGGAAGGTCCGCCGATGATACCGCCGCCACGCCGCGCTCACCGCGCCGGCCCTGCCGCCCCCCCGTCCTGAAGCGCCTCGAGCCCGCGCGCCAGACGCACAAGCGCCAGCAGCTGCCCGATGGCGTGCTCGTCGGCCCGCGGCAGGCGGATCGCGTCGAACGCGGCGGCGGCGACCGCTACGACGTCGCCGCTCCACGGTTCGAGGCGGCGCCGCGACTCCCCCACCGTGACGGCCGTGGCGAAGGCGAGCGTGGGCGGCGCCCCGTCGGCCGCCGCGAGCCCCGCCGCCCAGACCGCGAGCCCGGGCCAGTGCGGGGGCGGGAGGAGGTGCCGGCGCACCGGCGGCCCGCCCGCGGCGGCGAGCGCTCGCGCCACGGCGACGAACGTCACCACCGGATTGGCGTCGAGCGGCGCCTCGCGGAAGCGCCGCTCCATCGCGGCCATCCCCTCGAGGAGGCGGACGACGTCGATGCCGGCGATCGCCGCCGGCAAGAGCGCCGGGAAACAGGCCTCCTCGGCGCCTCCGGCCACCGGGAGGAGGAGGGTCCGGTCGTCGGCGGGAGGCACGGTGCCGGCGGCGGCGCAGCGCACCCGCAGCGGCTCGAGCGCC
>CAISKG010000105.1 GCA_903885855.1 uncultured Planctomycetaceae bacterium | reverse complement strand
CGCGCTCGAGCGCGCCGGCCTCCGCCTGCCACGGGTGTCGCTCGAGCGCATCCTCGGCCCGGCCGTCTCCCGCGCCGCGCCGGCCCATGCGCTGGCGCTCGTCGCGGCGGGGGCGATCCGATGAGCGGACCGCCGCGGGACACGTGGCGCGGAGGCCCGCTCGTGGCGGCGGAGGGCGCGTCTCCTCGCGGCGGCCTGCGCGTGGTCAAGTTCGGGGGCAGCCTGCTCGAGCGTCAGGATTGGCCCGCCCTCGCCGGCGACCTTCTGGCCGAGTTTCCCTCCTGCCTGCTCGTCGTGGGGGGCGGAAGCGTGGTGGAGGGCCTGCGGGCGCTGGACGCGGCGGCCCCGGGCGACCCCGCGCTCGTCCACCGGCTGGCCCTCGAGGGAATGGGCATCACGGCGCGGTTCGTGGCGGCGCGGCTGGAGCTGGAGACGGTGGTCGAGCCCCTGGGTCGGGGCGCGGCCGTCCTCGACGTCGCCGCCTGGATCGACCGGGCCCCCGCGCGGCACGACGGCCTCGCACGGTGCTGGAGCGTCACCAGCGACAGCCTCGCGGCCCGTGTGGCCGGGCTCCACGCCGCCGGGCTCGTCCTCGCCAAGCGCGTGCCGCCGCCGGCGCAGGATCTCGGAGCGCTGGCCGCGGCCGGCTGGGTCGACGCGTCGTTCCCGGCCGTCGCCTCCGGGCTCACCGATCTCGCCTGGAGGGCGCCGGCCCGGTGACGTCAGTCCCACCACCAGCCGGTGGCGGTGCGCGAATCGAGAGCGGCGGTGCGTTCGGGGGCGACGTCGTCCGACTCGTCGAGCGTGGTCGCCACCCCCCACGGCTGGAACTGGATCCCGCCCGACGCGCTCACCACCCAGGCGTTCGCCTTCTTGACGCCGGTCGCCACGGTGGGCACCGACGTGGGAGCCTCGTACACCGGCAGGCGGACCCGCTCGGCGTCCTTGAGGATGGAGAGATCGAGCCCCGCCCTGCCGTCGAGATCCTGTGCCTCGATGAGCGTGGCGACGACCGCCAGATCGACGCAGTTGGCCAACTCGGCGAACACCGGATGCTTCACGGACAGCTCGTCATACTTCTCGCTGAAGGTGTCGCACCACTTCTGTGCCACCTTGTCGGCGGGCGCGGCACCGCGTTGGATCCCCTCCTGGCCGACGGCGTCATTCTCGGTGAGGCAGCGGATCGTGCGCCCGGAGAGGCGGTAGGCCAGCTCGTCGGCGTCGCGGGCGATCGGGTCGTACGACGCCTCGAGCCAGAAGCGCGGCAGCGTCCCCACCGGTGCGTTGGCGGGCACGGTGGCCAGGTAGCTCGGGAGGCGCGGCACGCCCGACTCGTCGAGCCCCATGCCGATCCGCTTCAGGCGGTAGTCGGCGGCGACGAGCACCCGGGCGAATCGGCTGTCGGCCGGCACGCCACCGAGGCGGATCGTCTGCGGGCCGAGCACCTCCTCCATCTTCCGCAGCGTGCCGGTGGGATCGGCGGCGGAGGCCTCGCGGCCCGCCAGGAAGCGGCGCAGCGCCGTGATCCGCTCCGGCACCGGGTCGATCGAGCAGAGGATGCCGCCGTCGCGGGCGCCGTCGGCGGCCCGGAGGGCGACGATGAGATCCTCGAGCTGCATCAGTGGCCGGCCGCTCGTGGCACCCAGGACGTTGCCCCCCGCGTCGACGCGGGCGGCGCCGGCCGGGCCGGCGAGGATGATTTCGTGCGCGTCGGGATCGACGAACACGTGCGTGATGCGTTCCAGCCCCCCCAGGAGCACCACGTCCGGCGGCAGCGGCGCGCCACCGGACGACGCGGCTTCCACCGCCCGGACGATCCCCGCCAGCGACACCTTCCGCAGGCCGTCTCCGGAACCGGCCAGACCGACGTCGGCCAGCGCCGTGCGGCGGGCCGCCGCCATTTCCGCCAGAGCCCCCGGATCCACGGTGCGGACGATCCCGGCGGCGTCGATGGAGATGCCGCCGACCGCCTGGTTCCCGCCGAAGAACTGGGCACGCGCCGCGGGGGCGGCGATGACCATCATCAGGGGCACGGCGGCGGCGAGGAGGAGATCGGGCAGGAGGCGTCGGCCGGCGCGGTGGGCGGCGGGGAGGCGGGGAGTCCGCAGGCGGTTCATCGAAATCCTCCGGCTGGATGGCTGGTGGGGCCCGCACCGCGTTCGGTGGGGGCCGGGGCCAGGGGAGCGGGGGCGCGCGGCACAGGGAGCGCCCCCGCACTCCGGCGCAGATCGTAGACAGCCCGGGTTTCCGAGTGCAAACCCGATTGCGGCGAGCGAAACGGGGGTTTTCCTGCTTTTCTCCCCGCGTGGGGTCGATTCCGCCCCTCGCCAAACGCCCTCCGGTGAGGCATCATGCAATGTGGTTCGCGGCGGGGCCGTGCGGTGCCATCCCCCCCTCCGCGGTCCGCCCCCTTTTGGCCCGGTTCAGCCCGGAACGATGGACACACCCGCGGCTTTTCTCCTCGTCGACGACCCCGCATCCGGCCCGAGCGTCGTGCGGCTGCGGCCCGGCGAGCGGTGCACGATCGGCCGCGGCCTCGGCAACCGGATCGTCCTCCACGACGCGCGTTCGAGCCGGTGCCACGCCGAGGTGTACCCCCTCGGGAAGGGATGGGGGGTGCGCGACGCCGGCAGCCGCAACGGGACCCTCGTGGGCAACGCCCCGCTCGACGCCGAGCGCGGGCTCGTGAGCGGCGACACGATCCGGATCGGCGACTCGCGCCTCGTCTACGGGGAGGGGGAGCCCCCCTCCGATCCCTTCGGCGTCGGGGACGAGGCGGCCGAGACGACGATCCAGCCGGCGGAGCTGGAACGCTGGAAGTCCGTCATCACCCTCCGCCGCGACAAGACGCAACTCCTCGACGCGATCCGGGATTCCGCCGCGGTGGTGCCGCGCGTCGGATTGGCGGCGGGGCGACTGTGCCGCCTGGCCTTCGCCCTGGCCCGCGCCGGCGACCCGCGCGAGGTGGCCAGGCTGACGCTCGGCGTGGCGCTGCAGGGCACGGAGGGGGAACGCGGCATGGTGCTCCTGGCCCCCGCCGGGCCCGGCGCCCCGCCGGCCACGGTGGCGGCGCTGACCGTCACCGCCGCGCTGCCCAGCCTCGACGACGACACGCCGCGGCCGCCGTCGGGCGCGCTGGCCACGGTGCTCTCGACGAACGAGGCGATCTTCGTCGACACCCCGCCCGGGGGCGACGACGCGGGCAGGCCGGCGATCTTCGCCCCGGTCAAGGTCGCCGAGCGGACCGTCGGCGTGCTGTACGCGGCGCTGCGCGGCGGCGCCACCGCGTCGCCGGAGGATCTGGAGTTCGTGATGGCGGCCTGCGACGCCCTGGGGCTGGCCCTCGACAACCTCGCCACGCGCGAGCGGCTCTCCGTGCGCCTGGCGAGCACCTCCGACGAGAACGAGCGGCTCCGCCAGCAGCTCCGCGAGGAGTCGCGGATGGTGGGGTCGAGCCCGGCCTTGGCGCTGATCGCCAGCCAGATCGGCCGGGTGGCGGCCACGAAGGCGACGGTGCTCGTCCGCGGGGAGAGCGGCTCCGGCAAGGAGCTCGTGGCCCGCGCCATCCACGACTCGAGCGACCGGCGCGACGCCCCCTTCGTGTGCCTCAACTGCGCCGCCCTTTCCGAGACGCTCCTCGAGAGCGAGCTCTTCGGCCACGAGAAGGGTGCCTTCACCGGCGCCACCGAGCGGAAGGCGGGGAAATTCGAGGCCGCCCACCGGGGCACGCTGTTCCTCGACGAGATCGGCGAGATGAGCCCCACGATCCAGGCCAAGTTCCTGCGGGTGCTCGAGGGGCACGCCTTCGAGCGCGTCGGCGGGAGCCAGCGCGTGCAGGTCGACGTGCGCGTCGTGGCGGCCACGAACCGGCACCTCGAGGACGCGGTCAGCGGCGGCGACTTCCGCCGCGACCTCTACTTCCGACTGAAGGTGGTGGAGATCGTCGTGCCCCCGCTGCGCCGCCGGCCGGAGGACATCGAGCCCCTGGCCCGGCATTTCCTCGCGCGGTTCGCGGCGGAGACGGGGCGGCCGGTGCGCGACTTCTCCCCCGAGGCCCTCGACGCGATGCTCGCCTACCACTGGCCGGGCAACATCCGGGAGCTGCGCAACTGCGTCGAGCGTGCCGTCGTCCTCTCCACGGGCGAGACGATCGACGTCCATGAGCTGGCGCTGAGCCATCTTTCGAGCCCGGGTGACACCGGCCGGGGCACCCCCTCCAAGCCGGCGGCCTTCGTCCCGCAAACGATCGACGAGGTGGAGCACCGCCACGTGCTGGCGACGCTCGCCGCGGTGGGGGGCAACAAGACGAAGGCGGCCACGATCCTGGGCATCGAGCGCTCCACGCTCGACCGCAAGCTCGCCCGCTGGGCGAAGAAGCGCTGATCCCGGCCGGGGATCACGGCCGCGGCGGATCGTCGAGGCCGAAATGGCGCTTCCAGTGCTCGATCTCGCCGGGGGCGGGCTCCGGCGGCTTGGCATCGGGCGCCGCCCCCCCCTCCCCGCCGCGCGACCGGCCGGCACGGCGGATGTCGGCGAGCCATTCGTCGCTCGACACCGCCTTCGCCCGCCGCCGCCGCGCCGCCGCCTGCAGCCGGCGGTCGTTGGAGACCACCGTCACCTCCGACGGCGCCCGCTCCTCCTCGAGGAGCTCCTCGATGAGCGAATCGGCGTCGGGGTATTCGCGTGCGAACCAGACCCGGATTCCCCGGTGCGTGACCCGCCCCGGCAGCCCGTCGGGGGCCCGGGCGGCGTCGAACACCACGAGCACCCGGCCGGCCCGGTCGCCGAGGAGATCGGCCACGTGGTCCAACAGCGCCGTGCGCGAGCTCTCCAGGCCCCGCGCCCCCCGCACCTCCCCGAACACGCCCGAGGCGTGGAGGAGGTTGTAGCCGTCGACCAGCGTCAGCGGCATCGCCCCACCCCCGGGCACACGGTGAGCAGCGCCATCGGGCCTCCGTCAGAAACCGGCCAGCCGGTGCTTCACCCGTCCCGCGACGATCGTGGCCACGGCCCGGCCGGTCAGGCTCCAGCCATGGAAGGGGCAATTCACGCTCTTGGAGTGCGAGGCCGCCACGTCGACCGTCCAGGTGCGGTCGGGATCGATGATCGTGACGTCGGCCGGGCTCCCCGGCCGCAGCGTGCCCCGGTCGAGCCCGAGGATGCGGGCCGGGAGCGTGCTCATCGCCTCCACCAGGCGCGGCCAGCCGACGTGCCCGGGCACCACCAGCCGCGTCACCGCCAGCCCGACGGCCGTCTCCAGGCCGGTGATGCCGAAGGGGGCCCGGTCGAGCTCGAGCATCTTCTTCTCGCGCGCGTGGGGCGCGTGGTCGGTGGCGATGCAGTCGATCGTGCCGTCGGCCAGGCCGGCGATGATCGCCTCCACGTCGGCGGCCGTGCGCAGCGGAGGGCTCATTTTGCAGTTGGCGTCGAAGGTGCGCAGCGCCTCGTCCGTGAGCGTGAAGTGGTGCGGACAGGCCTCGGCCGTGACGCGCACCCCACGCGCCTTGGCGGCCCGCACGAGGGCCACGCCCCCGGCGGTGGAGACGTGCATCACGTGCAGCCGGCCGCCGGTGCTCACGGCCAGCGCCGTGTCGCGGCCGATCATCACCTCCTCGGCGGCCGCCGGCATCCCGCCGAGCCCCAGGAGGAGCGACACCAGCCCCTCGTTCATCACCCCGCCGCGCGACAGCTCGAGGACCTCCTCGTGGGCCAGGATCGGCTTGCCGAACATGGCGCAGTATTCGAGCGCCCGGCGCATCAGCTCGGCGTCGGAGACCGGGGCGCCGTCGTCGCTGAAGGCCACCGCCCCGGCCTCGACGAGCTGGCCGATGTCGGCGAGCTCCTTCCCCTCGCGGTTGCGGCTCACGCAGGCCACCACGAAGACGTTGCAGGTGTCGGCGCGGACCGCCTTTTGATGGATGAACTCCACCGCCGCCTGGGTGTCGATCGGGGGCTCGGTGTTGGGTATGCAGGCCACGCTCGTGAAGCCGCCGGCCAGCGCCGCGCGCGTCCCGGAGGCGATCGTCTCGTCCTCCTCGCGGCCCGGCTCGCGGAGATGGACGTGCATGTCGACGAGGCCGGGGCAGACGATCATCCCGGCGGCGTCGATCGTCTCGTCGGCGCGGTGGGCGCCCGCCTCCGCCGGCCCCACGCCGGCGATCCGGCCGTCCACGATGCGCAGGTCGGCGATCCGGTCGATGTCCTGCGCGGGGTCGATGACCCGGCCCCCGCGCACCAAGAGCGTCGCCATCAGCGCTGCCTCCCCTCGTGACCGGACGCCGCCGCCCCCTCCTCCGCCCCGCGCGGCCCGCACACCAGCCACAGCACCGCCATCCGCACGGCCAGGCCGTTGGCCACCTGGTCGAGGATCAGCGACTGCGGGCAATCGGCCACCTCGGCCGTCACCTCCACGCCGCGGTTGATCGGGCCGGGGGCGAGTATCAACAGCCCCGGGCGGGCACGCTGCATGCGCTCGCGCGTCATGGCATAGAGGTGGGCGTACTCGCGCACCGACGGGAAGGGGCGCGTGTTCTGTCGCTCGAACTGGATGCGCAGCAGGTTGAGCACGTCGCACACCGGCACGATCGCGTCGAGGTCGTGCGACACCTCCACGCCCAGCTCGCGCCACCGCGGCGAGACGAGCGTCGGCGGCCCGCAGACGATCACCCGGGCGCCGAGCTTGAGGAGCCCGTGGATGTTGGATCGGGCCGTGCGGCTGTGGGCGATGTCGCCCACCAAGCCGACGGTGACGCCGGCGAGGTCCCCGAGGCGTTCACGGATCGAGAAGATGTCGAGAAGGCCCTGGGTGGGGTGCTCGTGCGGCCCGTCGCCGGCGTTGATCACCCCCACGCCGAGGTGCTGGGCGAGGAGGTGCGGCGTGCCCGGCGTGGAATGACGGACGACCACCGCGTCGATCCCCATCGCCTCGAGGTTCTTGGCGGTGTCGATGAACGACTCCCCCTTGGAGAGGCTGCTGCCGGAGGCGGAGAAATCGACCACGTCGGCCCCGAGGCGCCGGGCCGCCAGCGCGAAGCTGGTCTTGGTGCGGGTGGAGTTCTCGAAGAACAGGTTGACGATCGTCCGGCCGGTGAGCACGGCGAGCTTGCGCCGGCAGCCCCCGGTGGCCTCCTTGAACCGCGCCGCGGTGTCGAGGAGCAGGCGGATCTCGTCGCCGGAGAGACGCTCCAGATCGAGCAGGTGGCGGTGGCTCCAGGAGGAGGGCACCGCCCCGGCCGGATCCAGCGAGGCCGGGGAGGATGGGGTGGTTGCGCTGCGCATGGGCGGTCCCGGGGGGTCACGGAGCCGGCGGATTCTAGCTGTCCGTGGAAAAAGTCATCCATGACCTTTTTCCACGTGTGGGCACCCTGAAAAAGCCAAGGTTTTTCACGGGTGCCTGCCGCCGCATCCGGCGGCGGATCACTTTGTCCACAGCCTTCTAGGAGAGGGCCAGGCGGCAGCGAATTGGATCCAGGAAAGATGGTGGGATTCCCAGAGGCGGTGGTGGGAGGAACGAACCGAGGGCCTGGCGCGACCGGAATTCCGACCACCAGCCGGTTCAGGCCCCGACGGGCCGCTCGAGGATCGCCAGCGACCGCGGCGGAAGGGTGAAGCGCGTCGCGGCGGGCCCGGGGGCGTCGTCGCGGAGCCAGGCCTCGGCCGTGGCGATCTCGGCGGGCGCCCGGCCGTGATTGGCCAGGACGAGACGGAAGCGCCGGTTGGCGAAGGCCGAGGCGACGACCTCCGCCGGAAGCGGCGCGGTGAAGAGATCGCTGTCGCGGATGCCGAGCCAGGCCCGCGTGCCCTCCTCGACCAGCGGCCGGTAGCGGGCGAGCCACTGGCCCCAGCGCTCCCGGGTGCGCGGGCTCCCCGGCACCTCGTCCCAGGCGGAGTAGGTGTGGAGCGAGGCCGGATCTTTCGCGAACGCCGCCCGGGCGTCGCGGCAGCGCTTCAGCCAAAAGTCGTCGTTGTAGGCGACGCCGGGAACGAAGCCCCGCTCCCCCGTGAAGATCCTCCCCCCGAACGCCACGGGGAACTGCATGAAGGGGATCGAGTGGAGGTAGGGCTCGTCGATCGACTCCAGGCTCGTGAATCCCATGTCGAGGCAGGGAACGACGTAGGGGGGATGGTCCTTGACCGCCTCGCGCATGGCGTCGGCGCTGGCCACCCCCTCGCCGACCCACAGATAATCGTAGGTGACGAGATCGGTCCGCGGCGCGTCGACGCCGTCGACGTGGAGCTTGAGGATCCCGCCGCGGCGCTTGACGTCGGCGTGGATCAGGGCGAGGAGGTCGGCGAAGGCGCCGTCCTCCTCGGGCGTCTCGGGGAAGGCGACGATCTCGTCGGCGGCCGGCGGCATGGCCCGCTTGGCGGCGTGGCGGTTCATGAGGTAGCCGCCGTCGACGTAGATTCCGTCGGTACCCCACTCGTCGATGACGCGGGCGATCTTCTGGAGCACGAAGGCCCGCCAGCCGGGGCTCGCCGGCGAACAGCGCGCCATGTTCCAGTAGCCCACGACGAGGACGTCGCCCGCGCGGCTCCAGGCGGGATCGAAGTCGGGGTCGGTCCGCTGCAGAAAGCAGGGCGAGACGTAGGTCAGCACCCGGAAGCCGCGGGACCGGGCCATCGCCAGGAAGCGTCGATAGCCCTCGCGGTTGACCGGCGAGTATTTGTCGCCGCCGAAGAGACGCAGCGAGTCGTTCCAGTCGTCGAACACCTGCAGCACCTCGACGCCGAGGGCCGCGAGCCGGTCGAGTTCGGCCTCGTCCTCGAGCCCCGGATCCCACGGGCGGGTGGAGGGATACTCGCCGAGGTTGTAGCAGCACTGCGCGGGGAGGTAGTTGGTGATCAGGTGGCGGCGGAGGCAGTCGCGGATCGACGCGGTGCCGTGGGCGATCGCGCGGAGGCGGTCGCGGTGGTCGGCGGCGGAGTAGTCGGCGACCAGACGCACCGGCCGCGGTGCCGTGACGGGGCCGGTTCCGCCCCCGACCGGTGAGACCGACGGCGTGCCGGCGATGGCGGCGCTG
>CAISKG010000104.1 GCA_903885855.1 uncultured Planctomycetaceae bacterium | reverse complement strand
TCAGCGACCGCAGCACCTTCGCCGAGATCTCCGGCGGGGTGTAGGTCTGGTCGCCGGCGCGCACCTTGACGTAGTCCTCGGGGCCGCCGACGACCTCGTAGGGCACCATCTTCTCCTCGCCGGCCACCTCGTTGTGGCGCCGGCCCATGAAGCGCTTGATGGAGTAGACCGTGCGCTTGGGGTTCATCACCGCCTGGCGGCGGGCGGTGTCGCCGACGAGGGTTTCCCCCTTGTCGTTGAAGGCCACCACGCTCGGCGTGAGGCGGTTGCCCTCCTTGTTGGCGATCACCTTGGGCTCCTTGCCCTCCATCACGGCCACCACCGAGTTGGTGGTGCCGAGGTCGATGCCGATGATCTTCTCGCCCTTCTGATTGGCCATGGGTGCGTGTCCTCCGGGGGTCGGTGTGGGGTGGCGGGGCCGGTCACGGGATCCGGGGGCGCCGTGCCCCGACCCTCCGGCGACGGTGGGACGGGAGCAGGCCCGCGGCGGCCCCTCGCAGGGGCGGCCGCCACGCGGCTGCTCCCGGCCCAACGCGGGGGAGGAAATGCAAAGGGCGTGCCGTCCGCCTTTGACGGCCGCCGGCCCACCCCGCTGCCGGGGCGTTTCCGAGGCCCCCGTGTTTACGCGGACGGGGGAGCGATTACAGTTGGCGATCCGCCCCGGAGGCCGAGAATGCGGCCGGGAAGACTGCCATTTTGGCCGTCCCCGTGCCCGGCCGGGCGCGATTGGTCAACCCATGGCGAAGTCCGGCAAGCCCCGTCGCGATCCCCGCTCGTCCCCCCCGCCCCCGGCCGCCGGGACCGCCGCCGACGTCGCTGGCGTCGTCGACCCGCGCGGCGTCGACGCCCTGCGCGGCGAGATCGACCGCATCGACCGGCAGCTCGTGGCGCTGATGAACGAGCGGGCGACCGTCGCCGGGCGGATCGGCCACATCAAACGCGCCACCGGCCAGGGCACCTACGATCCGTCGCGCGAGGAGACGGTCCTCGACCGCGTCGCCTCCACCAATCCCGGCCCGCTCTCCGGCGAGAGCCTCAAGGCGGTGTTCCGCGAGCTGATCTCCGGCTCGCGGGCCATCGAGCAGCACCTGCGCGTCGCCCACCTCGGCCCCGCCTGGACCTACAGCCATCTGGCCGCGCTGCACCGCTTCGGCAGCTCGGTCGAGTTCGTCCCCGTCGCGAGCATCTCGGCGGCCTTCGAGGAGGTGAACGCCGGCCACTCCCACTACGGCGTGGTGCCCCTGGAAAACTCCACCGACGGCAGGATCGCCGACACGCTCGACAACTTTTCCCGCCTGCCGGTCAAGATCTGCGCCGAGGTGCCGCTGCGGATCCACCACAACCTGCTGGCCGCCTGCGATCGCACGAGCATCGACACCGTCTACAGCCGCCCGCAGGCGCTGTCGCAGTGCCGCAACTGGCTCGCGCGCCATCTCCCCGACGCGCGGCTCGTCGAGGTGGCGAGCACCGCCACCGCGGCCGAGACCGCCGCCCGCACCCCGCGGGCCGCCGCCATCGCCAGCCGCCAGGCGGGGGTCCACCACGGCCTGACGATCCTCGCGGAGAACATCGAGGACGTGGCCGGCAACACGACCCGCTTCGCGGTCATCGGCCACGCCGATTCCTCCCGCACCGGCAACGACAAGACCTCGCTGATGTTCGAGATCGAGCACCGCCCCGGCGGCCTCGCCGACGCCCTGGCGATCCCCAAGAAACAGCGGCTCAACCTGACCTGGATCGAGTCGTTTCCCCTGCCGGCGAGGAGCGGGGCTACGTGTTCTTCGTCGAACTCGAGGGCCACCGCGACGACCAGCGCGTCCGCCGCGCGATCCGCTCCCTCGAGGCCCGCTGCAAGCGGGTCGTGACGCTCGGGTCGTACGCCTCGGCGGCCCCGGTGGGCTGATCCCCGGGCGGCGACGGATTCGCCGTTGCCATCCCGGCCGATTTGTGGTTCGCTTCCGCCCGTCGCCCAGCCCCCGCCCCCGTTCGCCCGCCCCTTCCGCCCGCCCCCACGAGGACCCGCGCCATGCCCCGCCGTCGCAAGGCGATCGTCGCCGGCAACTGGAAGATGCATCTCGACGCCGCCAAGGCCAGGGCGCTGGCCTCCGCCGTCGCCGCCGCCGCGCCGCGCATGCCCACGGTCGATCTCGTCCTCTGCCCCCCGGCCCCCTACCTCGGCGAGGTGGCCGGGGCGCTCGGTCTCTCCGGGGGGCGGGGAGCCTCCGGTGTCGCCCTCGGCGGGCAGAATTGCCACCACAAAGAGAGCGGCGCCTTCACCGGCGAGGTCGCGCCCGGCATGCTCGTCGACGTCGGCTGCCGCTACTGCATCCTCGGCCACTCCGAGCGGCGCGCCCTCTTCGGCGAGACCGACGCCATGATCGACGCGAAGGTGCAGGCGGCCCTCGCCGCCGGGCTGACGCCGATCGTGTGCGTGGGGGAGTCGCTCGAGGAACGCGAGGCGGGGCGCACCGAGGCGGTCGTCACCGCGCAGCTGCTCGGGTCGCTCGCCGGCCTTCCGGCCGCCGACCTCCCCCGGATCGTGGTGGCCTACGAGCCGGTCTGGGCCATCGGCACCGGCAAGGTCGCCACACCGGAGCAGGCGCAGGAGGTCCACGCCCTGGTGCGGGGACTGCTCGCCAGCCGCTCGTCCGCGGCCGTCGCCGACGGGATCCGCATCCAGTACGGCGGGAGCGTGAAGCCCGACAACGCCGCCGAACTCGCCTCCCGGCCCGACATCGACGGGGCGCTGGTGGGGGGGGCGAGCCTGAAGGCCGACGACTTCCTCGCCATCGCCGCCGCCTTCGCCTGACCGGGCTCGCGCCCGGCCGGGGCTTCGTTTCCGCCCTCCCCTGCTACACTCGTCGGCTCTCCGCTCACCCCATCCCCCGCCGTCCGGATCCGAGCCATGATCGTCCGCTTCGTCCTCGGCCTGCTGCTGGTCCTCTCGTCGCTGTTCCTCATCCTGCTGGTGCTCATCCAGCGCGGCCGCGGCGGCGGCCTGGCCGGCGCCTTCGGCGGGGCGGGGGGGCAGAGCGCCTTCGGCACCAAGGCCGGCGACGTGTTCACGAAAATCACGATCGGCGTGGCCACGTTCTGGATTCTCTTGTGCATCCTGGCGCTCAACGTCCTCGGCCGGCCCGCGTCGAAGTTCGACCCGGGGATGGTGGGGGGCTCGGCGCCGGTGGAAACCGGCACCACCGTCGTGCCCCCCGCCGGCGGCACGCCGGGGGAGTCAGCCGCTCCCGCCGATTCCGGCACCGGTGCCGGCGGCGACGCCGCTGCTCCGGCAGCCTCCGCTCCGGCGGCGCCCGCCGCCGAACCGGCCGCCGAGGCACCGCCGGCCGGCGAGGCCCCCGCCCCGGCGGCCAAGTGAGCCGCCGGCTCCTTCCCGAACGACGCGCGACGAGCCCCCGATGCCCCTGAGCATGACCGGCTGCGGCGACGGCATCGCCACCGAAGGAGCGAGCGCCTGCCGCGCCGAGGTGCGGAGCGTCAACAACCGCTTCCTCAAGGTGTCGCTCCGTGCCAGGGAAGGCTTCGGGCTCCTCGAATCGCGCGTCGAGGCACTGGTGCGGGGGCAGGTGCGCCGCGGCGCGGTGCAGGTGACGCTCGAGATCAGCGGGCCGGCGGCCCCCGCCTCGCGCGCGCTCGACGCGGGGCAGCTGGCGGCGTATCTCGGCCAGCTCGAAACCCTCTGCGCGGATCGCGGCCTGCCCACGCCGCGCTCCCTCGACGGCCTCCTCGCCCTGCCGGGGATCCTCGTGGAGTCGGCGCCGTCGCCGGAGACGATCGAGGCCGCCTGGCCGCTCGTCGAGCGCGCGGTGCGCGCCGCGCTCGACGGTCTCGACCGGATGCGCCGCACCGAGGGGGAGACGCTCGCCCGCGACATGCGCGCCGGCTGCGAGGCCCTGCGCGACGTCGCGGAACGCATCAAGGCGCGCGTGCCGCTGGTGGTCGCGGAGCAGCGCGAGCGCCTCAGGGAGCGCGTGGGGCGGATCCTCGAGCAGCAGGGGCTGAAGCTGGCCGACGGCGACGTCGCCCGCGAGATCGCACTGCTGGCCGACCGCTCCGACATCGCCGAGGAGCTCGTCCGCCTCGAGAGCCACGTGGGCCAGTTCGTCGCCTTGCTCGCCGAGGATTCCCCCGGCCGCCCCCTCGACTTCCTCTCCCAGGAGCTCGCCCGGGAGGCCAACACGATCGGCTCGAAGTCGTCCGACGTGGCCATCGCGCACGCCGTGGTGGAGCTCAAGACCCTCGTCGAGCGGCTCCGGGAGCAGGTGCAGAACATCGAGTGAGGCCCGCCCCGGACCGCCGGGCGGGCGGGCCCCCCGCCCCCGTGCCGCCCTCCGGCGGCGGCCCCGGCCGGGGGTCCGGCCCACGCTTTCCACCCGCCCGAGGGCTGGGGTACAACATTCGGATGGCGCTCCCCACCCCGCCCGCCGCCGGCAAGGTCGTGGTCATCTCCGGGCCCTCAGGGGTCGGCAAGACGACGATCCTGCGCCGCGTCCTCGACGACCTGCCGCAGCTCGTCCCGAGCATCTCGGCCACCACCCGGCCTCCCCGGGCCGGCGAGCGCGACGGGGTCGACTACCACTTTCTCTCGCCCGGGGAGTTCGACCGCCGCCGCGACGCCGGCGAATTCCTCGAATGCTGCCGGGTCTACGGACGGCAGCACTGGTACGGCACGCTCGCCTCGGAGGTGGGGCCGCGGATCGCGGCCGGCGCGTGGGTCGTGCTCGAGATCGACGTCGAGGGTACACTCTCGATTCTCGCGCGGTATCCGGAAGCGGTGACGATCTTCGTCGAGCCCGCCGATCCGGCGCAGCTCGAGGAGCGCCTCCGCGGGCGCGGCACCGAGAGCCCCGAGGCCATGGCCCGGCGGCTGGAGGTCGCCCACCGCGAGTTGCGCGAGAGCCACCGCTACCGCCACCGGGTCGTCAACGACGACGTCGACGCCGCGGTGTCGGCCATCGAACGGATCCTCCTCGACGCCGGCCTGCCGGAGTCGCCGCCGCCCGCCCCTTCCACCACCGCGCCGCGCACCGCCGATTCGATTCCCGCCGGACCGGGCCCGTCCGGGCCGCACGCCGCGAGCGAATCGCGGCCAGCCGTCCATCCCGCCCCCCTACCGCCGCCGTCCCCCCCCCGAGGAGCCCGTGCATGATCGACGACCTGCGTGAAGAGGAGATCGTCAACAAGGTGGGAGGGCGCTTCAAGCTCTCCACCCTCATCCAGAAGCGGCTCGTGGCGCTCAACGCCGGCAGCCGTCCGCTCGTCGACGTCGACACCGACGACAAGATGCAGATCGTCATCGAGGAGATCAAGCAGGACAAGATCTATCTCGACACCTCCTCCAACCTCCGCATCACCGGCGAATCGACCGAGGCGGGCGGCCCGCTCGACTTCGACGCCGACCCCACCGGCCTGTGACGCCCCGTGAGCGATTCCCCCCTCGCCGGCCGTGAGATCGTCGTCGGCGTGTCCGCCGGGATCGCCGCCTACAAGGCCGCCGCGCTCGTGAGCCTCCTCGTGCAGCGCGGGGCGGGGGTGTCGGTGGTCCTCACGCGCAACGCCCGGCGCTTCGTCGGGCCGGCCACCTTCGCCGCGTTGAGCGGCCGGCCGGTGGCCTGGCGCGGCTTCGATCCGGCGGCCCACCCGCTCGGGGCCCACATCGAGCTCGCCTCCCGCGCCGAGGCGGTGGTGGTGGCGCCCTCGTCGGCCGACCTCCTCGCCAAGGCGGCGGCGGGCGTCGCCGACGACCTCCTCACCACGCTCCTGTTGTGCGCCGAGTGCCCGGTGATCCATGCCCCGGCGATGAACGCCGCGATGTGGGAGAAGCCGGCCGTGCAGCGCAACGTCGCGCGGGTCTCGGAGGACGGCGCCACGATCGTGCCCCCCGGCAGCGGCTGGCTGTCGTGCCGGCAGACGGGCACCGGTCGGATGGCGGAGCCGGAGGAGATCGCGGCGGCGGTCACCGGCGTCCTCTCCCGCCCGCGGCGCCGCGGGCGGGCGTGAGGCCGTATGCAGCGCATCCTCCTCACCGCCGGTCCCACCCGGGCCTACATCGACGACGTCCGCTACCTCACCAACGGCTCGAGCGGCCGGATGGCGGCGGCCATCGCCCGGGCGGCGCTGGCGGCGGGGCACGAGGTCACGATCGTCAGCGGGCCGGTGTCGGTGGCCTATCCGCCGCGTGCCCGCGTGGTGCCGGTGGTCTCCACCCGCGACATGCTCGCCGCCTGCCTGGCCGAATTGCCCCGGGTCGACGGCGTCATCGCCGCCGCCGCCCCGTGCGATTTCGAGCCGGCGGAGCGCGTGGGGGGCAAGATCCCCCGCAAGGGCTCGGGGCTCGTCCTTCGGCTCGAGCCCACCCCCGACATCATCGCCACGCTGGCGCGGCGGGCCGGGCCGACGCAGTGGTTCGTGGCCTTCGCGCTCGAGCCGGGCGCCGACGCCGCCCGGGCCCTGGCGAAGATCGACGCCAAGGCCTGCGATCTGATCGTCGTCAACGACCTCGAGGCGGTGAACGCCCGCTCGACGGCGGTGGCGGTCTACGACTGGCGGCACGCCAGGGTCGGGGAGCGGCGCGGCACGAAAGGAGCGGTGGCGGCGTGGCTGGTGCGGCTCATCGCGGCCCACTGCACGACGCCGGTGGGGCGGCGCTCGCCGGCGTCGCGGCGCGGGGCCGGGCCGGCATGACCCCGGGCCCCGCCGCACGGACGGGCCCCGGCCGGCGTAGAGTGTTCTTGGCCGCGGCGGCTATAACACCGTCGCTCCGCGAGGAATCCCGATGATCAAGGTCGCCGTCCTCGGTGCCACCGGCTACACCGCGCTCGAACTCTTCAAGATCCTCCTCCGCCATCCGGAGGTGCGCGTCGTGGCCGCGACGAGCCGCCAGGAGGGGCGCACGCCGCTGTCGAGCGTCCATCCGAGCCTCGTCGGGCGGATCGACCTGCCGCTCGAGGATCTCTCCCCCGAGGAGGTGGCCGAGCGGGCCGACTGCGTCTTCGGCTGCCTGCCGCACTGCGCCAGTGCCGAGGTGCTTCCCCGCGTGCTCGCCGGCGGGGCGAAGGTGGTCGATTTCTCCGCCGACTACCGGCTCGACGACGCGGCCACCTACCTCGAGTGGTACGGCCACGCCCACCCCGATCCGCAGCGTCTCGGGGCCACCGTCTACGGCCTCCCGGAGCTGTTCCGCGAGAGGATCCGCGACGCGGCCCTCGTGGCGAACCCGGGCTGCTACTCCACCTCGGCGATCCTCCCGCTGGCCCCCCTCCTCGCGGCCGGCCTCGTCGAGCCCGACGACCTGATCGTCGACTCCAAGAGCGGCGTCAGCGGCGCCGGGCGGCAGCCGAAGCTCACCACCCACTTCCCGGAGTGCAACGAGAGCATGTCGGCCTACAACGTCGGCCGGCACCGCCACACGCCGGAGATCGAGCAGGTGATCGGCCGCCACGCCGGGATCCGCCCGAGCGTGATCTTCACCCCCCAGCTCGCCCCGATGGACCGCGGCATCCTCTCCACGATCTACGCCCGGCCGCGCGGCGCGGTGACCGAGGCGGCCGTGATGGAGTGCCTCCGCGACGCCTACCGCGACGAGCGCTTCGTGCGCGTGGTGGACCACCTCCCCGGCACGAAGGACACCGTCGACACCAACTTCTGCGACATCACCGCGCGCGTCGTCCGCGGCCGCGTGCTCCTGATCAGCTGCCTCGACAACCTCGTCAAGGGCGCCTCCGGCGCGGCCGTGCAGAACTTCAACTGCATGCACGGCTTCCCCCGAGACCACCGGCATGCTCTGATCCGCCCGCTTCCTCCCGCCCCCCGGCCGCCGTCGCCCCCCCTCCACTCCGCCCCGGACCCGCCATGCCGATCGCCGAAACCCCGCTCCGCCTCCCGATCCCCCCCCTGCCGCGCGGCTGGTCGCTCGCCGGCACCCACGCCGGGTTGAAGCGCAACCCCACCCGCGAGGACGTGGCGCTGGTGGTCTCCGACCGGCCCGCCACGGCGGCCGGCGTCTACACGACGAACCTCGTCTGCGCGGCGCCGGTGGTCTTCGACCGGGCGCGCACCCCCGGCACCGGCTTCCGCGCCGTGGCGATCAATTCCGGCAACGCCAACGCCTGCACCGGCAGCCGGGGCCTCGCCGACGCGGCCCGCATGGCGGCCCTCACCGCCGGCCTCGTGGGCAGCGGCGAGGAGAGCGTGCTCGTCCTCTCCACCGGCGTGATCGGCGAATTCCTCCCCATGGCCACCCTCGAGCGCGGGCTGGCGACGGTGGCCGGCCGGCTGGCCAGCGACGCCGACGCCGTGGTGCACGCGGCGCGGGGAATGATGACCACCGACACGCGCCCCAAGCTCGCCGGCTCCTCCTTCGACGCCGACGGCCGCGCCTGCACGCTCTTCGGCATGGCCAAGGGGGCGGCGATGGTCGGCCCGCGGCTGGCGACCATGCTGGGCGTCCTGCTCACCGACGCCCCGCTCGACCCCGCCGACGCCCAGCGCCTCCTCCGGGCGACGGCCGACCGGACCTTCAACTGCGTGAGCGTCGACGGGCACACGAGCACCAACGACACGGTGCTCCTCATGGCCAACGGCGCCGCCGGCGG
>CAISKG010000103.1 GCA_903885855.1 uncultured Planctomycetaceae bacterium | reverse complement strand
GCCGGCGCCGCCGCGCAGCACGCGCGGGTCGATCTCACCGAGCCGGGCCGCGGCCCCCTTGGCATCGCCGCCGGCGGCGAGCACCTCGGCGGCGGCCGCCAAGAGCGCGGTGCGGAGCACGGGCATCGACCCCTGTGCCCAGGCGGCGCCCCCCTGCAGGGTGGCGGGCACGCCCGGCGTGCCGGCGGCCTGGTGGGCTGCGGCCGCCCACCGGAACGCCTCCTCGAGCGCCCGGGTGTCGGCGAAATCGACGGCGGCGTAGGTGGCCTCCTCGAAGAGCCGCGCGGCGGACACCGGATCGGCCCGCTCCAGCGCGATCCTTCCGGCCACGATCAACGCCCACGCCGTGAGCGGATGATCGAGCTTGCCGGCCAGCGTCGCTCCGCGTTCCACGGCCGCGGCCGCCTGGTCGAGCCTCCCCTGCGACCACGCGGCGGTGCCGATGGCGACGTCGATCCAGGCCTGCGACCAGTGGCCCGGCGGCGCGGGGCGCTGGGCGAGGGCGGTGTTGATGTCGTCGATGGCCGCGCCCGACCGGCCCAGCGGCCCGAGGATCGCGCCGCGGCGGTAGAGGGCGATCACCAGCGCCCGCATGATCTCGTGCGGTCGCACCGGAATGTTCACCGGCGACGCGAGCACGCCGCCGCGCTTGAGCACCTGCTCCGCATCGCCGCCGCCGAAGCGGATCGTCATGGTGTCGGGGAACGTGGCGGGACGGGTGCCGCGGGCGCTGCGCCCCCAGGGTGCCTCCCGCGGCCGCGCCGACGGCTGCGGCCCCTGCTGCGGGAACTGCACGGCCAGCAGCCACTCGGCGTTGGCCGCCGCGATGCCGAGCGCTTCGTCGTAGGCCTGCACCGCGTCGGCCAGCGCCCCGAGCTCGTAGTGGGCCTCCCCCAGCGCGGCCGAGGAGGCGATGGAATCGATCCACCGCTGGTTGCCGATGCGGATTCCGGAGCCGTAGTCGCGGCCGGCGATCTCGAGCGCCGCGGCGAAGTCGCCCGTGGAGAGCGTCGTCAGCGCCGCCTCGAACGCCGCCGTGGGAACCGACTGCGGGCCGCGCGGCGGAATCTGCGCCGTGGCGGCCGCGGGCACGATCCACCCGGTGAGGATGACCGCGGCCACGAGGCGACCGCGGCGGAGGCTCCCGGCCGGAAATGGCTTCATGACGGTTGTTGTACCCCCTCCCGGTGAATCGTCCGATCGGGAAACGTCCCGGCCGCTTCGCGCGCGGAGATGGCGAAGGGTGGGAAACGGGGCTGCCCACGGGCCGCCCCGGGGGGTGCGGTGGTGCCGGTTCGTCAAAGTTTGCGGCTTCTGCGGGCCGATACCCAGGGAAGGCGGCGGCGGCTCCCGGCCGGGGAGACCACCCCGGCCGTTCCGAGCCCCGTCGGCACCGAATCCAGTGGCCTGATCCCGACGCCCCTCCCGGGGCGCCCCCGATCCAGGATGAGAACCATGAGCGCTTCGTCCCGTTTCCAGGCTTCCGTCCCTGCCGCCGGGCGCCCCGTCGCCGGGCACTTCCTGCTCGGAGCCTGCCTGGCCTGTGCGGCCATCGCGGTGACAGGCTGCCAGGTCGACATCGGGGGGCAGACGCTGCCGAGTGCCTATTACCTCCAGGACGACATCCAGTACTTCCCTGCCGGTCCGGAGTTCAAACTCTCGAAGGAAGCCGCGGCACTGAAGGCGGCCACGCCGGTTCCGGCGGACGATTGCTGCAACTGAGTCGGCGGTCGGGGCGAACGTCAGCCCCGCCAGCGGCCGCGTGCCGGGCGGCCTGACGTTCGGCGTCGGACTGCCCCCGATGGGCCGCGGTTTTTCCGGGGCCTGGTCCCGTCGCGACCGGCGGCCGATCACCCCTGCCAAGCGGCCTGCTCGCGGCACCCGCCCTCTTCCCCGCGCCGCGTCGGGGGCCGCGCGTTGGCGCCGGCGCCCACACGCTTCGGATCGCTGCCGCGCCCCTCGCGGGGCCCGCTTGCAGAACCGACATCGAGGGGTACACTGTCGGCCCGTGGGATATTGACCCAATAACGCGCCTTAAAGCGCGTTTTCCGTGGGTTTTTACCCCATTCCCGTCGCACCGGCGACGGCTGCCCGGCGGCCAGGGAGGAGCCCGACGGAATGGCGTGCGATGGCGGCGGCAATCCTGATCGGCGAGCATCCGCGGACGCTCGACGCCCGATTCCGGCTCTCGCTGCCGGCCGAATTCACCCCGGCCCTGGCGGCCGGCGACGGGGCGCTCGTGCTGGCGAAGGAACGCCCGGGGTGCCTGTCGCTGTGGCCGGCCGCGGTGTGGCGGCCGCGGCACGAGGCGGCGCTCGACGTGCTGCGGTCGAAGCTCGACGCCGGACTGCTGGCCCGGCGCACGCCGTTCGTGCAGGAACTGGGCCGGCTCCTCTCGACGCGGCACCGCGAGGTCCGGCTGGCGGGGCGCGACCGGCTGGTGCTGCCCGACGGTTTCCGGGAATTTCTGGGAGTGGCCCCCGGCGGCGACCTGCTGGTCGTGGGGGCCGCGGTGTGCGTCGAACTCTGGCAACCGGCCGCCTGGGGAGCGTTCATCGCCGAGGCGATGCCGGGATTCTCAGCGCGTCTCGACGAGTTGGCGGGCTGACCCCCCGCGCCGTCGGGGCGGTCCGTCCACGGGAGGCGACAGCCATGCCCGGGTGAGCGGTACAGGTTGACCCTGTCGGTTTCATCCGGTCAGGAATCACGCCACGGAAAGGACCCCCACGGGCACGGATGCTGCCGCGGGCCCTCCCCGGGCATGGCTCCTTCCCCGACGCGTCAGGGACGCGTCATCCCGCGGGCCCCGAGCCAATCGACGAGCCGGTGCGGCCAGTCGGCCGTGCCGGGGGAGCGCTCGCGCCGGCGCAGGCCGTAGCCGTGGCCGCCGCGCTCGTAGACGTGCAGCTCCGACGGGACGCGCGCCTCGCACAGGGCGCCGTAGAGCGCGAGCGCTCCCTGCACCGGCGAGGCGGTGTCGTCGGCGGTCTGGGCGACGAACATCGGCGGCGTGGCCGCGTCGACGACGACGCCGGGCCACAGTCCGCCCCCTCCCTCGGCGAGGACGCGCCAGGGGTAGACGAGCACCGCGAAGTCGGGGCGCGCCGACGGCCCGGCCTCGGCACCGGGGAACGAGGCGGGCGTCGTGGCCGCCACGAGGGCCGTGTGCCCTCCGGCGGAGAATCCCATCAGGCCGATCCGTGCGGGGTCGACGCCGTACTCCGCGGCTCGGGCGCGCACGAGGCTGACGGCGCGCTGCGCGTCCATCACCGGCCCCTCGTCGTCGTCCTCGAAGCCGGCGGTCGGCACGCGGTAGAGGAGCGTGAAGGCGACGACGCCGTGGCCGCAGAGGTAGCGGGCCACCTCGGTGCCCTCGTGCTCGTCGGCGAGGATCCGGTAGCCGCCGCCGGGGAGCACGATCACGGCCGCGCGCCCCTCGGGCACGGGCGGCAGCGGATGGGCGATGAGGCGCGGGTCGGAGACGTTCGTGCGGCGCTGGATGTCGTCGGCCCCGCGCTCGACCTTCTCCGGCGGATCGGCGGCGACGCCGCGCCCCGGAACCCCCTCGGGCCAGAGCCGGATCTCACGCGGCGGATCGGCGTCGGCGGCGCGGGCCGCGGGCACGACCGCCGCGGGCACGAGCACCGCGACCAGGAGGGAGAGCAAGGCCGGGGAGAGCGGATGGGGCATGGTGTCGGACCTCCGTCGATCCAGATCGGAAGGGGGCGGAACGCTGGGGCGGGAGCGGGTCTGCGGCGCGGAGGCGTCAGGAGAACGGATTGCCGCGCGGCTCGAGCGGCCAGTCGACGCGGCGGCCGGCCAGCGCCGAGGCGAACACCGCCGCGGTCATCTCCACGGTCGTCTGGCCGGCGTACATGCCGGCCATCGGCTCGCGGTCCTCGACGATGGCGGCGACGAGGTCGGCGGCCGCGCGGCGCGCCCAGCCGGCCCGCTCCGCGGCCCGGTCGGCGTCGTCGGCCGGCAGCCCCTCCCCCACGCCGCCGGGGCCGATCGGCTGCCAGGGCACCTCGCGATCGACGCGCCACGGCGGCGCCTCGCGGAGGTAGGCGTGCGGGATGTTGTCGGAGCGGATGTGGATCGTGCCCTTGGTGCCGACGAGCGTGAGCCCGAAGTTGGGCTGCTTGAGCCCCGCCTCGCGGACGCTGGCGAAGAATCCGGTGGGACCGTCGGCCAGCCCGAACGTCGCGGTGATCGCGTCCCCGGCGATGCGCCCCAGGCCCTCCGGACCGTCGGCGCCGTCGGCGGCGGCGATCGGCCGGCCCTCGCGCGTGACGCTCGCCAGGCACCACGTGGGGGCGCCGCCCAGATCGGCCATCATGTCGAGGACGTGGCAGCCGAGCACCCACAGATCCTCCCCGCCGCCGCGCGCATCCTCCTTGCCGCGGGCCCGCAGCTCGAGGAGCTTGCCGATGCGCCCATCCTCGAGGAGGTCGCGGACCACGCCGTAGGTGGGGCTGTGCCGATTGACCATCGCCAGGGCGAGCTTCGTGCCCGACGCGCGGCAGGCCCGGATCACGGCGTCGGCCTCCGCGGGGGTGCGCACGAAGGGCTTCTCCATGAACACGCCCTTGGCGCCCCCCTCCGCCGCGGCGATCGCCATCTCGGCGTGGCAGTCGATGTGCCGCATGCAGATCGCGACGATGTCGGGGCGGACCTCCGCGAGCATCGCCCGCCAGTCGGCGAAGGCGACGCCGGGCGCCGCGGCGTCGAGGCCGAGTCGGTCGGCGGCCTTGGCGAGCCCCGCGGGATCCTCGTCGGCGACGGCCACCAGTTCGGTGCCGTCGATGCCCTTCCACACCTCGTCGATGGCGTGGCCCCAATCGCCCCTGCCGGTACGTCCGATGACCGCGACGCGGAAAGGATCCATGCACGCCCCCGTCGAGGATGGTCGTCCTCCGGGCGGGGCGGATACGGGTCCGCCGGAGCACCGGAGCGTATGATCGGAACTCGTCCGGGGGCAGATCGTAGCACATGCCGCCCGTCGCCACGCCCTCGAGCCCCCGCCCGCGCATGCCACATGACCACCGCCACGACGGGGCCCACGACGGCCGGGGCGGGGCGTGCGGCGGGCACGGGCACCTCCACCATCGCCACGTCCTGCCGCCGGGGGGCCTCGATCGCGCCATGGCGATCGGGATCGGCCTCAACACGGCCTTCGTGGCGATCGAGATCGCCGCCGGCGTCGTCGGCGGATCGCTCGCCCTGCTCGCCGACGCCGGGCACAACGCCGGCGACGTCGTCGGCCTGCTGCTGGCGTGGGGCGCGGCGCGTCTCGCGCGACGGCCGCCGACGCCGCGCTACACCTGGGGCCTCCGCCGCGCCACGATCTGGGCCACCCTCGCCAACGCCCTCCTCCTCCTCTTCGTGGCCTGCGGGGGCATCCTCCGCGAGGCGCTCGTCCGCTTCGGGGCGCCGGTGCCGGTGGCGGGGCCGACGATGATCGCCGTGGCGGCGGTCGGGGTGGCGATCAACGGCTTCACCGCGCTGCTCTTCATGCGCGGGGCGCGCGGCGACGCCAACGTCCGCGGAGCCTTCCTCCACATGGCGGCCGACGCGGCGGTGTCGGCCGGCGTGGTGGTGGCCGGCGTCGCCATCGCCCTCACCGGGCAGGCGTGGATCGACCCCGTCGTCGGCATCGCGATCACCGGCGCCATCCTCGTCGGCACCTGGGACCTGTTCCGCGAGGGGCTGGAGATGGGGCTCGACGCCGTGCCGCGGGAGATCGATCCGCAGGCGCTGGCCGACGCGCTCGGCGGGCTGCCGGGCGTGTCGGAGGTGCACGATCTGCACGTCTGGAAAGCGAGCACCTCCGAGGTGTCGCTGTCGGTGCATCTGGTCGTGCCCGACGCCGCCCGGCACGGCGCGGTGCTGGCGGAGGCCGGCGCCCGGCTCCGCGACGGCTTCGCGATCGCCCACACCACGATCCAGATCGAGGACGCCGACGCCGCCGAACGCTGCCCCCAGCGCCCCGCCGACACGCTCTGACCGCGCGGCCCCCCGTCGGGCCGGGTGCCCGCGTCAGGCCCGGGACTGCCGGCGACGGAACTGCGATTCCGCGAAACCCGTCAGCGCGATCGCCATCAGCACGATCGTGGCGGCCAGAAGGAGCCGCGACGCCGGCGGCAGGCCGGCCGCGAGGAGCAGCCGGCCGGCGAGGCCCCCCGAGAGCGAGAGCGTGGCGTAGAGCATGGCCACGGAGAGATGGCTCCATCCCGCCCGCACGAGGCGGTGGAAGAGGAATTCGCGGTGGGGCACCAGCGGGTTGTGGCCCCCTGCCAGACGCCGCAGGACCGACAGCAGCGGATCGTAGATGTACGGCCAGGCGGCCATGGCCAGCGGCACGAAGATCGCCGCCTTGACCGGTTCGCCCGGCAGGAGGGCCAGCGCCGCGAGGAAGGTGCCCAGGAACGCGCTGCCGACGTCCCCCATGAAGATCCGGGCCGGGGGCCAATTGAAGACCAGGAACCCCGCGCTGGCCGCGCCGACGAACGACGCCAGGAGCACGAGGATCGGCGAGCCGCCGGTGAATCCCAGGCAGACCACGAACGCCGACACGACGACCGCGCCGGTGGCGGCCATGCCATCGGAGCCGTCCATGAAGTTGAACGCGTTCATCATCCCCACCACCCACAGCAGGCTCAGCGGCCAGGCGGCGGGCCCGAGTTCGAGGCGCACGATCCCGGGCAACTCGAGCGCCTCGAGCGGCCCCAGGACGGCCACCACCAGCGCGGCGACCGCGACCTGGATGAACAGCCGAAACAGCGCCCCCAGGGGCCGGATGTCGTCCACGAACCCGACCACCGCGATCACCAGCGACGGCACCACGCAGCCGGCGAGGACCTTGGTCGTCATCCCGGGCCAGCGGATGCAGACCGCCAGCGAGGCCAGCGCCGTGATCATCGCCAGCGGCAGGCCGCCGGCGCGGGCCGTGGGGAGGGCATGGGCACTGCGGCGGTTGGGGAGATCGAGGATGTGCCAACGCGTGGCCAGCAGCACCATCACGTCGACGAGGACGGCCGTGACCACGAACACGGCCAGCGCCAGGCCCGGCCAGAGGACCGACTCGATCGAGTCGAGCGACGGGAACATCGGCGGCGGATCGGTGGCGTTCATGCGGACTCCCCCCCCGCGCCGGTACCGGCCATGGCCGACAGCGCCGCCACCACGGCCGCCCGGTCGCCGTCGCGGACCGCATCACGCAGCGCCTCGAGCGCCCCGCCTGGCGGCCGCTGCGCGGCGCCGGAAGCCGTGGCGCGCACGAGCATCGAGGCCTCCTCGCGCCGGTCGCCGTCGGGCGGGGCGTCGGGCGGCGGCAGCGTCGGCTCCGCCTCCGCCGTGGGCAGGCGGAGCAGGTAGACGAGCGTGTCGGCGAGCTCCGCCACGCGCATCGGCGGCCCGCTGTCGACGTCGAAGGTCTGGCTGCCGTCGGCGCTGGCCGCCGCCAACAGCACCAGCCGCGCGGCCTCGCGGAGCGTGACCATGTGGGCCGCTTGGCCGACGCCCGGAATCTCCACCGGCCGCCCCGCGCGCAGCAGGCGGCTGATGGCCGGCACGAGGCCGCCGGCCGCGTCCACCACCTCGCCGAGCCGCACCACCACCAGCGCCGTGCCCGGCGGCGCCTCGATCGTGCCGAGGTGCCGCTCCAGGGCGCGCGCCGCCGTGGCCCGGATGCCGCCCGGCCCCTCCGGCACGCGCGACGAGATCACCACGAAGCGCCCGACCCCGTGGCGGACGGCGAGATCCGCCAGATCGGCCGGCGCCAGGACGTTGTTCTCCGCCGCCGCCGCCGGATGGGCCTCGAGCAGCGCGGCGTTGCCGTAGGCCGCGGCGTGGATGACGATCGCGGGGCGCTCGGTGCGGAGGATGGCCCCGAGCCGGGCGGCGTCCTGCACGTCGGCGAGGATTCCCTCGATCTGCGGGCCGGCGCCACCGGCCTCGGGGCGGAGGTCGTCGAGGAGCCGGGCCAGCGGCAGTTCCCCCCTGTCCACCGCCACGATCCGCCGCGGGCCGAGGAGCAGCAACTGGCGGCAGAGTTCGGCCCCGATGGAGCCCCCCGCCCCGGTGATCAGGACGGTGGCCCCGCCGAACGCGCCGCGGAGCGTCGCCGCGGAGGATTCGAGCCGCGCCTCGGGATGATTGAGCAGGTCGCGGATCTCCACGGGCCGCACGATCACCCCCGACGGAGCCGGCGCGCCGTCGGCCGGCTCCGCGCCCTCCGCCGGTGCCTCCTCGGCGATCCCCACGCGCACGCGGATCGCCGTGCACTCCCGGCAGAGGTGCTTGAGGCGCCCGCCGTAGAGGCTGCCGCGGTGGACGATGACGTCGGAAACGCGCAGACGCTGCGCGCAGGCGGCGGCGCTGGCCACCACGCCGATCACGCGCGTGCCCGCCACGTGCTTGCCGTAGTGCTCGACGTCGTCGTCGAGGATTCCGGAGATCACGTAATCACCGCCGTCTCGCGACGAGAGCTTCTCGGCCACGCGCCGCGATTCGGGCGAGGCGTCGATGACCAGCGCGGTGCGGCGCTGCCCGAGGGCGTTGCCCGGCATGATCTCCTCGTAGATGCTCCGCGCCGTGGCCTGCAGCCCCCCCACCGCCAGGAGCGTGAAGGCCCAGTCGAGGAGCACCACGGCGCGCGGGATCTGGATCCACCCGGGCACGAACTTCGGCATGTAGAAGTTGACCGCCACGAACACGAGCAACGCCGTGGTGGTGGCCCGCACCAGCACGCTCAGATCCTCGAACCGGATCGCCCGCAGGGGACGGTGACAGATGCCCCGGGTGTAGAAGATCACGAACTTGCACAGCACCACCCACCAGATCGTGCGCACGATCGTCTCGGCGTCGGTGGAGCGCAGCAGCAGTTCGCTGCGCACGTAGAACGCCGCCAGGTAGGAGGCGCCGAAGATCAGCATCAGCGCGCCGCCGATGATGAAACTCTCGCGCCTGGGGAGGCGCGATTGGATCCACGAGCGGACCGCCAACTGCATCGAGGAGACGAGCGTCAGCGGCATGGAGGGATCCGGGGGGCGGGGCGCCTCGCGGGCGACGACGCGCCGGACGGGTGAAGGGCTCGACCCCGGACGAACGCCCGCCTCCGATGGTACTTTCCCGCGGGACTCCGTCATTCCCCCACCTTCGCAGGGGCCCAAAGACGAGGCCCGAGCCGGCGCGGGCCGGACCGGCGCCGGCCGGTCAGGGCGACTCTTCCTCGAAGGCCCGGTTCATGAGGCGCGGGTCGCCGGTCTCGAAGCCGTAGATGAACCAGCGCTGCCGCTGCTCGCTCGTGCCGTGCGTGAAGGCGTCGGGGACGATGCGCCCCTGCGTCTTCGCCTGGATGCGGTCGTCGCCGATGGCGGCGGCGGCGTTGACCGCGTCGAGGATGTCCTGCCGGTCGAGGATCCCGGCGTAGCGGGCGACGTGATGGGCCCACACGCCCGCGAGGAAATCGGCCTGCAGCTCCATGCGGACCGAGAGCTTGTTGTAGTCGCGCTCGGACATCCGCTGCCGCATCGACTGCACCTTGTTGCTGATGCCGAGCTGGTTCTGGATGTGGTGGCCGATCTCGTGCGCGATGACGTAGGCCTGGGCGAACTCGCCGGGGGCCCCGAAGCGCCGCTTGAGCTCGTCGTAGAAGGAGAGGTCGATGTACACCTGGCGGTCGAGGGGGCAGTAGAACGGCCCCGAGGAGGCGCTGGCGGGCCCGCAGGCGCTCTGCACGGCGCCGTCGAAGAGGACCAGCTTGGCCGGCCGGTAGCGCCCCTGGAAATACTCCGGGTACTTCTGGAACAGCGCCGTCCAGACGTCCTCGTTCTCCGCCAGGACCGTCTTCACGAACCTCCCGCCGCGGTCGTCGGGACTCTTGGGCTTGGCCTTGGCGGGCTTCTCGCCGGCGAGGGCCCCGCCGATCGCCGCCGCCTGCCGCTGCTCCATGCCCAGGAACATCAGCCCGAACATGACCAGCAGGGCGAGCACGCCCCCGCCCACCATCGTCGGGGCCGCCATGCCGCGACGGTCCTCGACGTTCTCGCTCTGACGACGACCTTCCCAGCGCATCGGCTCGCTCCTCCCTCGCGGACGTCCACGGATCCCGCGCGCCCTGGCGGCGCCGCGGCTGGGAAGATGCTAGCAAAAACCTCCCCCCGGCCTCCATCGGCGGGCGCGTGCCGGGGAGCCCCCGGCGGCAGGCTCACTCCGGCAGCGGCTTTCCGTTGGTTTCGGGGGCGAAGGGGAGCACCGCCAGCCCGAGGAGGAACACGCCACACATCACCAGGCCGGCCGGGCGCAGCGGCTCCGGGAAGTCGGCGAAGGCGAACGAGGCGAGCTGGCCCAGGAGCAGCGGCCCCCCGGCGGCGATGAAGCGGCCGACGTTGTAGCAGAAGCTCGTGCCGGTGCTGCGCAGCCGCGTCGGGAAGAGTTCCGGGAGGTAGATGGCGTAGCCGGCGAAGAGCGACAGCTGGCAGAAGCCCATGATCGGCAGCATCCACCAGATGTCGGCCGGCCGGGAGAGGTAGCGGAAGACCATCGCGGTGGAGAGCATCGCGGCCACCAGCGAAAGGGCGAAGAAGGGCTTGCGGCCGATCCGCAGGCACAACGGCGCCGCCAACGACATGCTCGCGAAGGCCCCCACCTGGATCATCATCGAGGCGTAGCCCTGGTACTTCGTCAGCTTGCCGGCCAGCTCGGCGCCCGACAGGCCGTCGGCGACGAACTGCTTCTGGAGCACGCTGCGCACCAGATCGACCGAGAAGAAGGCGATCCCCCACAGCCCGATCACGCCGGCACAGGCCAGGAGCATCCCCACCAGGGCGTTGCGGCGCCAGCGGGCGTCGGCGAACAGCGCCCGGTAGCCGCCCAGCGCCTCGCCGGTGTGGGCGGCGCGGGCCTTGAGCTCGCGCCAGCGCTCGGGCTCCTCGAGCCCCGCGCGGATCACCAGCGCCAGCACGGCCGGCAGGGCCCCGATCACGAACTTCCAGCGCCACGGCTCCCACCCGGCGAGCTTGCCGGAGTGGCTCATGATCTGCAGCTCCCCCAGGCCGATCCCGATCGACGCCGCGAGGAAGTTGCCCACCGCGGAGAGCGCCTGGAGGAGGCCGAGGGCGTGCGGCCGGGCGCGCTCGGGCATCACCTCGGCCACCAGGGACACGCCGACGGCGAACTCCCCCCCCACCCCCAGGCCGGTGATGAAGCGGTAGAAGGCGAAATCCCAGAAGCCGCGCGACAGCGCCGAGAGGCCGGTGCAGAGGGAGTAGATCACGATCGTGATCATCATCGTCTTGGCGCGGCCGTAGCGGTCGCCGATGACGCCGAAGACGAGCCCGCCGGTGGCCCAGCCGAGCAGGAAGATGCAGGTGGCGAGGCTGCCGTACCAGGCGACGTCCTTGGGATCGGCCGCACCCGACGCCCCGGCCAGGAGCGTCTCCATGGCGGGCTTCCGCGCCAGGTTGAAGAGCTGCTGGTCGAGGCAGTCGAAGAGCCACCCCAGCGCCGCCACGGTGAGCACGAACCAGTGGTAGCGGTTCATGCCGTGCCACCAGGGGCGGCCGTCGGAGGGGGCCGGGCCGCGGGGGACGTGGGGCAGATCGGCCATGGATCGGGTTCCTCGCGCGGGGACGGACGGGGGCCGGGGCGGGTCAGACCGCGGGGGCCGGGCCGGGCCGCCGCGCCGCCAGCCCCGCCTCCACCCCCCGCATGTAGGCGATGCTCTCCCGGCAGGCTCGCTCGGGACCGGGAGCATAGTCGAACACCTCCACGCTCACCCAGCCGCGGTACGCGGCCGCCTCGAGCGCCGCGAAGATCGGGCCGAAGTCGACGGTGCCGAAGCCGGGCCCGCGGAGGTTGGCGTCGTTGGCGTGGAAGTGCTCGAGGTGCGCGGCCGAGGCGGCGATGATGGCGGGCATCGGCTCCCTCTCGCTCGACATCGCCTTCACGTCGAGGTGGAGCCGGACGTGGGGAGAGCCGATCCGCGTCACGACGGCGACCGTCTCGGCGGCGGTGGTGAGGACGTCGGTCTCCGAGGGCGCCAGCGGCTCGAGGGCCACGACCGTGCCGGTCTCCTCGAGCACCGGCACCAGCTCGGCGAACACGGCCGCGAGGCGGTCGATCGCGTCCGCGGGCGCGGTGCCCGGCAGGAGGCTGCGCTGCTTCGGCGACCCGAACACGAGCACGCGCCCGCCGAGATCGCGGCACAACCGCGCGAGCTCGCCGAGGTAGGCGACCGTCGCCGCCCGGATCTCCCGGTCGGGATGCGTGACGTGCAGCCCCTCGGTCTTCGCCAGCAGCCAGTGGAGGCCGACGCACTCGAGCCCGGCGGCGCGGATCGTGGCGGCGATCCGCGCGCGCTCGCCGGCGGAGAGCGCGACGGGACGGTCGCCGAGGGTGAACGGCGCCACCTCGAGGCCGGCGTAGCCGGCGGCCGCGGCCTCGGCGCAGGCGCGCTCGAGCGGCCAGTCGGCGAAGGTCTCGTTGCAGATCGCGTAGCGCATGGCGGCTCCGGGGCGATTCAGGCGGGATCCTCGACCGGCGCCGGCCGGCCGGTGCGCGCCGAGCGGTAACAGGCGGCCACGATCGCCACGGCCTTCCGCCCCTCGAGGGCGTCGAGCTCCGGGGGCCGCCCGGCGCGGAGCGCCTCGACGAAGGCCTGGAGGTTGCGCGTGTGGCAGGCGTAGTTGATCGCCATCGGGTCGGCGGCGCCGCCGGTGGTGGCGCTGGGGCCGCCGAAGCGCGCCCGCGTGGCGTCGTCGTCGGGGGAGGCCGAGCGGAAGCGCCAATCGGCGAGCTGCTCCTCGACGATCTCGGCGGTGCCGTCGCGGCCGCCGACGAGGATCCGGCGCATTTGCCCGGGGAACATGCTCGTGGCGGCGAGGATCTGCCCCAGCGCCCCGTCGCGGAAGCGCAGGATCGCCACGCAGCTGTCCTCCACCTCGAGGCGCTCGCGATCGTGGGCCCTCACCGCGGTGAGGGCCACGACGCGCTCCACCGGATTCTCGCCCGGGGCGAGCCCGGGCATGGCGGCCCCGGCGATCCACTGCAGCGCGTCGACCCCGTGGATCGACTGGTTCATCAGCGCCCCCCCGCCGTCGAGGGCGGCCGTGCCCTGCCAGCGGCCCGGGCCGTAGTAGGCGTCGTCACGCCACCACGGGACGCTCGTCGAGGCCACGGCGAGCGCCCCGAAGCGGCCCGCGGCCGCGGCGTCGTGGAGCGTGCGCACCACCGGATTGAATCGCTGCGGAAAGATCGCGCCGAGCACGATCCCCGCGCGGGTGGCCAGCGCCCGCATGGCGTCGATGCGCCGCAGCGTGATCTCGAGCGGCTTCTCGCAGATCACGTGGACGCCGCGGCGGGCCGCCGCCCGCACCGCCTCCAGGTGCGCGCCCGACGGGGTGGCCACGGTGACGAAGTCGGGCTTCTCGCGGCGCAGCATGCGCGCCGCATCGGGGTACCAGCGGCAGCCGAACTCGGCCGCGAAGGCGCGTCCCTTCTCCTCGGTGCGGCAGCAGCCGGCGACGAGCTCGACCCCCTCGAGGTCGCCGATGGCGCGGGCGTGCATCCTGGCGATCGCGCCGATCCCGATGATCGCTGCCCGCATCATGCCTCGCCCCCTCCCCGATGGCCCCCGTGGATGAGGGGATCCGCCGGGCAGCAGTGTGACGCCTCGGCGCCGCGCCCACAATCGCGGCGGCGGCGGCCGCGGCGGGCCTCACTTCGAGCGGTAGAAGGCGTCGAAGAGCCGGTCGTGGAGGCGATGGAGCGTGGGGTGCGGGCCGCCGTCGTGCGATCCGGTGCGCGGGCAGCAGGGCCCGGCGTAGATCGGCCCGCAGGTCGGGTCGCCCGCGACGCCGAGCAGGTCCCACGGCGCCGGCGGGTGGCTCGGGTGGCACGGAGGGGGCGGGATGCACGGCTCGATCCAGCGCGGCTCGCCGCAGCGGTGGAGCGGCTCGGCACCGGCGAGCCAATCCTGCGGGCGGTCGCTCCGCGGCGGCAACGTCCAGGCGAGAATCTCGTCGACGGTGGTGGCGGCGGTCACCGTGCCGACCGCCGCCTTCTCGCCGGCGAGCGAGGCGCCGGCATTCCGCCCCGCCGAGTTCATCGAGGGGCGCGCCCGCGGGGGTGGCGGGGCCGGGGCAGCCGACGTCTCCGCCCCCCCGCCCTTCGTGCGCGCCGGCGGATCGGCGCCGCCGGCCGCCCCCGGGCGGATGACGAGCGAGGCCAGAAGCAGGCAGGCGGCGGCACGGCGGACCGGTCGGCCCGCGCGCCATGGCGGTATCATCGGCATGTCGGTCTCCCCCCGGAACACCATCGGCCGCCCGGCACGCGCGGCTCCACAGCACCCGCCCGGCCGCCCCGCAGGCTCCCCCCACCTTGCCGCGCCGCGGGGACGGCGGCCGCCGTCACCCACCCCGACCGCCATGCCGGCCCCCGTCACCATCCCCGACGCCTCCGGCTGCCTCGAGGCGCTCGCCCGGCGCGGGGCGCGGGTGGCCCTGGTGGCCACCGGTGGCGGCACGGCCGCGATCCCCGGGCTCGTGGCCCTCCCGGGCGCCAGCCGCGTCGTCGTCGAGGCGCTCGTGCCCTACGCGCGGCCCGCGGTCGACGCCCTCCTCGGCGGCACGCAGGAGTCGTACTGCTCGGCGCGGGCCGCGCGCCGCCTGGCGATGGCCGCCTGGGAGCGCGCGCGGCGGGCGGCCGGCCCGGAGGCCGCGATCGGCATCGCCTGCACCGCGGCGCTGGCGACGCTGGATCCGAAGCGCGGGGAGCACCGCGTGTTCGTGGCCGTCCAGACCCTCGGCGAGACGTCGGTGGCGGCGCTTCCGCTCGCGAAGGACGCGCGGTCGCGCGCGGCGGAGGAGACGATCGCCGCGGCGCTGGTCGTCGACCGTCTGGCCGCGGTGGCGGGGGAGGGCCCGGGCACGCCGCGCACCGATCGGCTGCTCGGCGACGGGCCGCGCGTGGCCGTGGAACGCACGTTGGCCGAGCCCGGCTGGGCGGGCGTGCTCGGCGGCAGCCTGCCGCGGACGCGCCTCGCCGGGCCCCCCGCCGACGCCGCGCCCGAGGCGATCTTCCCCGGCTCGTTCGACCCGCTGCACGACGGCCACCGTGCGATGCAGCGGATCGCCTCCCGCCTCACCGGCCTGCCGGTGGCCTACGAGCTGTCGCTGTCCAACGTCGACAAGCCCTCCCTCGACCATGCCGAGATCGCCCGCCGCGCCGCCGGCCTGGCCGGGGAGCGTGCCTGGCTCACCGCGGCGCCGACCTTCGTCGACAAGCTCGCGATCTTCCCCGGCGCGGTGTTCGTGATGGGGGCCGACACGTTCGTGCGCCTCTGGAATCCGCGCTACTACGGCGACTGCCCCGATCGGGCGGCGGAGGCGGTGGCGCGGATCGGGCGCGGCGCCGCGCGGCTGGTCGTCTTCGGCCGCGTGCGCGACGGGGTGTTCCTCGACCCGGCGGGACTCGCGGCACCGGAGGCGCTGCGGGCGATCGCCACGTTCGTGCCGGAGGCCGAATTCCGCGCCGACGTCTCGAGCACGGCCCTGCGCCGCGCGGCGGAGCCCCCGCCCGACGCCTGAGCGGCTCAGTCGCCCCCGGCGCGGCGGCCGAGCGTGGAGAGCATCGCCTTCCAGAAGCCGAGGAAGGCGAGCACGCAGCCGATCACCACCATCGGCCGGCGGGGATCGTGATTGAGCGTCCAGGATCCGGCGGCCAGGATCGCCCCCCAGACGAGGACGGCGATCATGATGCCGCGGATGATGCGCTGCGGATCGGAGGCGCGGGTGCCCATGCGGAAACTCTACCCCCGCGCCCCGCGCGGCACAGGGCGACCGCACCGCACCGCGCAAAAAAAAGGCCCCCGGAACGGTCCAGGTCCCAGGGGGGCGGGGAACCTGAACCGTTTCCGGGAGCGATTGGACGGGAGGGCGGTGTCCGGCCGCGTGTGCAGGGGTGTGTCGGGATCGAGGAGCGGGGGGCCGCGGGCGGCGTCCATGCCACCCGGGGCCCTCCGTGACGCGGGGTGGTGATCACCATCCCTCGTCAGCCTCGAAGCTGGGCGGACAGTAGGTGACCGGTTTTCGTGGGTCAAGGCCGCTTGTGGAAGCGATTCAGAGCCACTTTTCCGCCCCTTGGGGCGCTCTCGGCAATCTGGGTCGCGGCGGACCGCGGTCGATCGCGACGGCGGCACAGTCTGGGCAGGAACGGCTATGCTCTCCCCGCCCGTGGCGAGGCGGCTGTCACGCCGCGCCGCCGGGCGCGCCGCTCGAGGAGGTTGCATGTCGACGATTCCGTCCGTTCCCGCGACCGGCGCCGCCGGCGCACCGCCCACGCGCGAGACCTGGGAGGCCGTCTTCGCCGCGTCGCTCCCCTACGAGGCGTTCCTCGACCGCCATGCCACGCCGGAGCAGCGCTCGCGATGGGGCGCCGTGCACGCACGCGTGGCGCTGTCGGCGGAGGCACGCGGACTGCTCGGCGGATTCGTGCGCCGCATGCCGGTGATCGTGCTCGCCGGTGCCTGGTGCGGCGATTGCGTCAATCAGTGCCCGATCTTCGACCACTTCGCCGCGGCGACGCCGACGATCGATCTCCGCTTCCTCGACCGCGACGCCCGGCCCGACGTCGCCGCGCATTGGAAGGTGTGCGGCGGGCAGCGCGTGCCGGTGGTGGCCTTCTTCAGCGAGGACTTCGCCCCGGTGCTGGTCTATGGCGACCGCACGCTGTCGGCCTACCGGGCCGCCGCGGCGGCGAGCCTGGGAGCCTCCTGCCCCACGGGACTCGTCGGCCCCGCCGGCGACGCCCTCGCGGCCGTCACCGGCGACTGGCTGCGCGAGTTCGAGCGGGTGCAGTTGCTGCTGCGGCTCTCGGCGCGGCTGCGGCAGGTCCACGGAGACTGACGCCCCCGCGGGAATCCCCATGAGCAGCCGCGAACGCTGGACCGTCTATCCCCTCCTCTTCCTCGCCCTCGGGCTGGCGTTGCGCGCCACGTCCGGCAGCGTGGACGACGACGGCACGACCCGCTTCATCGCCCTCGACGCCGGCCGCGTCGTCTGCCGCGAGCTGCGGATCGACTCGGAGGACGGTGAGACGCTCGTCCACGTGGGGCGCGTCAAGGATGGCGGGGGAAGGATCGAGATCCGCGACACGCGTGGGCGCGACGTGGTGGCGATCGGCACCCATCCGCGCCGCGCCGACGGGGGCGTGGAGCTCTTCGGCATCGACGGCCGCGAGGAGGCGCGCCTCTCCCCCACGGGCTTCGGCCCGCCGCCGGCCGACGAGATCGACGAGATCGACAACGCCGCGGTGCCGCAGGACCCGAGCCCGCGCTGACGACGGCAGGCCGCTGCACGCGTCGCTCGAATACGCCCGGCAGGACTCGAACCTGCAGGCCGCTGCACGCGTCGCGGGGAACTCCTGGATCCAGTAGGCCCGGGTCTTTTCGACCATCAGGTCGTATTGATCGACCAAGGGCATGTGGCCCATTTCCGCCTCCGTTTACGCATGGATGTGTGCGTGCTCACAGGAGACATACACATGCGAATGATTGCGGTGGTGATGTTCTGCTTGGTTTCGCCGGCGACTCTGATGATTCCCCATGCCGCAGCCCAAGAAGAAGTCTGGGTACAGCACACCTATGAGGTGAAGTTTCGTCTCCAAGGGATCGTGAGTACGACCCAAGTGCGGGCAAACGACGCCGCCCAGGCGAAGAAGTTGGCCGAGGCCCAATACGGCAAGGAAATCACCGTGCTGAGCACGAAGCGGCTGAAATAGGTCCGCCCAGCAGGCTCTAGAAACGGTTGAAGACGCGGCTCAATGCCCAGTTCTCAGGCACTCTCACGCCGAAGTCGATGGTCGTGAATCGCGTGGCATCCCAGGGCACCAAGACGATTGACCCATGGGTTGTGAGAACAGCCCCCCAGGCGTTGCCGAGAACCGGCGAGCCGGGGAACGACCCACATTCGTGCGTTTCAGGATCGATCACGAACAGCGGAACCTTTCTGCTGGGAATGCAATAGATTTTCCCATCCGGGCCGAGCACTCCGCCAACATAGCGAAGCCCATCAGGCAACCCGGCAATGACCTCGACGCTGTCGTCAGCGGGATCAATCACCCACACCTTGCCGGCACCCGCCAAGCCAGAATAGATCTTTCCGTTCGGGGCCAGGACACCGCCGAAAGTTTTTGCGGCCCCGTCACCTAGGTCGTGGTCCAGGTACGCAACAGTTCGGTCATCAGGGTCGATGACCATGAACCGGCGGGCATGGTCAGGCATACAGTAGATCCGACCGTTTGGAGCGAGCACTCCACCGGAGTACTTGTAGCCATCGCCAGGAAGATCGCCGAACGTGCTGACAGAATCCGTCTCAGGATCGATCTCGACCACGTTTGTCGCGGAAGAAGGGACGCCGTAGATGCGGCCATTTGGGGCCACGACGCCACCCCAATAGGCTCGGTCCCCAGCAGATTCACCAAAGAGCGAGCACTCCTTGGTGCGAGGATCGACCTTCAGGAACGATTTGGCGTAATGGGGCATTCCATACACACATCCGTTCGGTGCCAGCACGGCTCCGAAAAATGCAGCAGGCTTCGGCTCTTCGGGAGAAGGCATCTTTTCGACATCGCCTGACTCAGGATCGATGATCACCATCGTCCCAGCTGGCGACGGCATGCAGAACACTCGTCCGTCTGGCAAACACACACCGCCGCCATGCTGCTGGTAATCGGTCTGCTGGGCGGCGATGAATCTCAACGTTGGCGAGAGCGGTCGGCTGCTTTCTTTAATTGATTTCACAGTTTCCGCGACGTAGTTCCCATTGAGCCTCCAATCGACCAACCCATCCGCCTTGAGTTGTGGCCGAAAGGATCGAACTGATCGGATCGCCAAAGGAATGACGGCGGCAACGACCGCCAGGGCGGACAGCACAACGACTCCTTTGACGAGTCGTCGTCGATCCTTTTGCCGACGCATTGCTGAACGGACCGCCGCCCCAAGGTCTGCTGCTGACTGATACCGCTCGTCGGCCTCGTGCTGAAGTGCTTTCGCAATGACGGCACGAAGTGGTCGCGATACGCCGGCGGCAACGGCCTTTGGCAACCCTCGCTCGACCGCAACCGGGATCGACGAGGATGGCGAACCGGGATACGGCAGGCTCCCTGTCAGCACCTCATGGAGAACAACGCCCAGACTGAAAACGTCCGCCCGCTTGTCCGCTGGAGCACCTGCCAACTGCTCGGGACTCATGTACCGAACAGTCCCAACACTCTTGGCGGCTTTGAGCGGAGATTGAGCAATGCCGAAGTCCGCGAGCACTGCTCGCCCATGACGGTCGATGAGGATGTTTGCGGGCTTCACATCGCGGTGAATGATGCCTTGCTCATGGGCATGGTG
>CAISKG010000102.1 GCA_903885855.1 uncultured Planctomycetaceae bacterium | reverse complement strand
TCGGCGCAGCCGGCCTCGCCGATCGCCGTCACCGTCACCAGGAGCGCCGTTCCGGCGCGCCGCCACGATCCCCCTGCCGCGAGTCCCTGAGCCATGGAAGCGCCCTCCCTGTGCGCGGTTCCCGTGCGCGTCCTCCGCCACGTTCGCGGAGGCTACCCCATGGTGCCGTCCCTGCCGAGATCACTTGGACGGCCGAAAACACCCCGGCCCCCCCGGCGCGGCAAGTTCCACAAGATGGGAAGAATGGCGGGCCGGAGAGGGTCAGTGCGCGTTGGCCGTCACCCCCTCGAAGTCGTCGGTTCGGAACGGGGTCAGGGGCAGGCCGACGCCGGAGAACATGTTGCAGCGCGGGTTGTCGGCCCAGGCGTAGCGCACGGCGACGGGGTCGGCCACCCCCTCGGCCGAGACCTCGATGCGCCCGTCGGGAAGGATCGCCCCCTTCGCGGGGACGAACTTCCTGTCCGCGCCGGCGATCGTGAAGCCGATCGGCTCGGGGACGTCGAAGGGGCGCCAGCCGCCGTCGACGTGGTCGAAGGCCAGCACGATCTTCGCGCCCTGCTTCTCCATCGCCTTGTAGAGCGGGCTACGGCAGGCGATGCCGGGCACGCGGTAGGTCTCGGCCAGGGCCCACCGCGCCAGCCGCTTGGCGACGTCCTGCTTGTTCTTGGGATGGATGTCCTTCCCCTCGCCGATGTCGATGATCACCGCCTCGCCGGTCTGCGGCAGCGCCTTCATCGTCATCGTCTGCGCCTCGCGCAGCTCCGCCCAGTCGCTCTCGGCGGGCTGGGGCTGCTCGTTCTTGAAGTCGGCCAGCTGCACCCAATAGAAGGGGAAGTCGCCCAGCCCCCACTCGTCGCGCCACGACTGGATCATGAGGGGGAACAGCGCGCGGTATTGGTAGGCGCGGCCGGCGTTCGATTCCCCCTGGTACCAGATCGCCCCCTTGATGCCGTAGCCGATCGAGGGGGTGAGGACGCCGGAGTGGATGTTGGCGGGGCGGTGGTTGCCGGTCATGTTCCCGTCGGGGTTGCCGGGCTGCCCGGGAGCGGGCTTGCCCTCCGCCTTCGCCTTCTCGGCGGCGGCCTTCCACTCGACCATCGCCTTGTCGTAGGCCGCCTTCTGGGCCGGGTAGTCGGCCTCCATCTTCTCCCAACGCTCCAAGAGCGGCTTGAAGCGGGCGTCGGCGGCGAGCTTGTCGCGGCGCACCCAGGCCTCGGCGGCGCTGCCGCCCCAGGCGTTGTTGATCAGCCCCACCGGCACGCCGAGCGTCTGGTGGAGCTGGCGGCCGAAGAAGTAGCCCACCGCCGAGAAGTTGCCCACCGCCTCGGGGGTGCAGGGCTGCCACCGGCCGTCGAAGTTCCACTGCGGCTCCTGCGTGCCCACCTGCGGCACCGAGATCAGGCGGATCTGGGGGAAGTTGGCCGCGGCCCGCTCGATGTCGGGGTCGTTGGAGGCGTTGACGCTCCACTGCATGTTCGACTGCCCGGCGCACACCCACACCTCCCCGACGAGGACGTCGTGGAAGGTGACGGTGTTCTTCCCCTTGACGGTGAGGACGTGCGGGCCGCCGTAGGTGAGGAGCGGATCGAGGAACACCTCGAAGCGGCCGTCGGGGCTCCCCTTCGTGGCGTGCGACTGGCCGGCGATCGTGACGGTCACCTCCTCGCCCGGGTCGGCCTTGCCCCACACCCGGTTCTTGATGCCCTGCTGGAGGACCATGTGGTCGCCGAACATGTTGTTGAGGGCCACGTCGGCACGGGCCGGGCTCCCGGCGGCGCAGATCGCCAGGAGGATGGCCGCGAGCAGCGGGAGGCGGGGGGCACGCATCGGAGGTCTCCGGTGACGGGGCCGGGGCGCGGCGCGAGCCGTTTCGCGCGTCACCCCCGGGAACCCTCGGCGGCCCAAGGATAACAGCCCGGGCACACCGGCCCGACGCCCCCCCTCGCGGTGATGCCGCCGGCTTGCCCCCCGTGCCCCCGGCGACGGAAGATGGCAGTCCTGCGGCAGGGCCCGTGCGGACTCCGCCGCGCGGGGCGCCGGTCCGCCCTCGAGGGGAGTCGATCCATGCCCGCGTCGTCGTCCGGGGGCCGCGGTGGCCTGCCGATCATCCCAGTCACCCTCGTCGCCGCGCTCGTCGCCGGGGGCGGGTGGCTGTGGTACGAGTCGATGCCGCGCCCCGCGGCGGAGATTCCCGCCAAGGCGGAGGAGGGACCGGTGCGCATGCGCCTCCTCGGGAGCGATGCCACCGAGGTCGATCCGGCGAACCCTCCGACCGGCGGCGGCGATTCACCCATGCTGCGCGAAAAGGCGCGGGCCGCGCGCGAGGCGCTCGATCGCGAGCAGGAAGGGGCCGGGGCGGAAGCAGCCGGGGCGGCGGCACCAGCCGCCGACCCACCGGCCTCGGCGCCGGGAGGAGCCGCGCCGGCAGGAGACGCGCCGGCAGGAGACGCGCCAGCCGCCGCCGATCCCCCCGCCACCGCGCCGGCGGAGGGGGCGGGCGCGGGGGCCGCGGGCCGCTGGGAAGCGGAGATCGCCCGTTACGAGGCGGCCGACCGGGCGGCGCCCCCGGCCGCCGGCGGCGTGCTGTTCCTCGGGTCGTCCAACGTGCGGATGTGGGATTCGCTGGCCGAGGACTTCCAGGGCATCGCGGTGGTGAACCGGGGCGTGGGGGGGTGCCGGCTGGCGGAACTGGCCGACTTCGCCCCGCGCCTCACGCGCGCCGCCGCGCCGGCCGTGATCGTCGTCTCCGCCGGCACCAACGACATCCACTCGGGCGCCGATCCCGCCGAGGTGGAGGAGGCGTTCCGCCGCCTCGCCGCCGTCGTGCGGCGCGACCATCCGGCGGCGGCGCTGGTGTATCTGGCGATCCTCCCGGCGCCGTCGCGCATCGGCCAACGGGAGCGGCAGGTGCGGGCCAACGAGCTGGTGCGGGAGGTCGTGGAGGCGCTCTCCGCGGAGGGCGCGCGCGTGGCCTATCTCGACGCCGCCGAGGCCTTCCTCACCCCCGCCGGCACGCCCGACCCCGAGGCCTTCCTCGACGACGATCTCCATCCCGGGCCCATCGGCAACGCCCGCCGGGCGGCGCTCCTGCGGCCGCTGCTCGAGCGGCTGCTCGATCCCGCCCGTCCGCCGGCCTGACCGCTCCCCCCGCGAGGTGCTTCCATGGCCACGAGCGTCCCCCCACCCGCCCCGCCGCGAGCGCTCGTTCCCGGCGAGGGGGTCGACGTCCTGGCCATCCTCTGGAGCGGCCGGTGGCTCCCCTTCCTGCCGGCGTTCCTCCGCGAGCCGATGGCCCGGCTCGTCGTGCTCGGTGCCGTGGCGCTGGCCTCGATGTTCCTCTTCGCGCCCGCCGCCGACAGGCGCGGCGAGGCCTACATCGAAGGGGCCTTCGCGAGGACGCTGGCGGCGCTGGCGGCCACGCGCGGCCTCGACAGCGCCATCTCGCTGGCGCAGAGCTCGGAGGTCAGTTTCAGCTTCGGCCCCGGCGGCAGCCTGGGGATCGGTCAGGCGCTCGATCCGGTGAACGATCTGGTGGAGCAGTACGGCGCGCTGTTGCTCACGAGCACCACCGCGCTGGGCACGCAGCGGGTGGCGATGCAGATCGGGCGGGCGCTGGGGTGGTGGCTCTTCGTGCCGGCCTTCGCGGCCGTGGCCGTCTCGGCCTGCGTCGGCGGGCGCACGCGCCGCTCGTCGCTGGCCTGGGGCTCGCGCCTCTTCGGGATCGCGCTGTTCGCGCGGCTCGCGATCCCCACCACCGCCTGGATCGATTCGCTGGTCGCGGAGCGCTTCCTGGAGAGCGGCTACCAGCAGGCCGCGGCGGCGGTGAGCGCGACCACGGCCGAGATCGAGAGCGTCGAGGAGGCGGAGGCCGAGGCGGCGAAGAAGAAGGGCTGGCTCGACCGCTACAACCCCGTCGACTACGTCGGCGAGCGGGCCAAGCGCCTCTACGACACGCTGGCCAAGGTGGGGGAGTCGATCGTCAACCTGGCGATCTACTTCACGATCTCCACGATCATCCTCCCGCTGGGCACGCTGTGGATCCTGTCGCGGCTCTCGGCGGCCCTGTTTTCGGCCCCGGCCCAGCCCCGGGACGGGGCGTGAACGCACCCGTTCGGCGGCGGGAAGCACCCACACTGCCGGGGAGTGTCCGGGGTGAAACCGGCCGACCGGCCCCTGGCCGGCCTCCGGCCGGCCTTTCCGCGGCAGCGCGGCGAGCGATCCGCGGCGGCCGAGACGTCGGGGAACACCGCGGAAAAAGGCCGAAAAACGCTCCCCGCGACTCCGGGGCGGGTCGGCCGCAGCGGGGTTGGCGGCGGGATCGAAAAACCCTCGCCCCCACCCTTGAATGCCGTTGAAGTCAACGTAATCTATCCATCTTATCAGGCGGCCGAGCGGTTCGGTCGTCGCGAGAGAGGGGTCTCTTCGACAGACCGCCCGTCCGGACCGCCTGCAGCAAAAACCCTGCTCGGTTCCGGGTTCCTTGTTCCTTTCCGGAGGTGTCAGTGATTCGCAAACTGGTGTTTCGGATCCTCCCCGCGTTCGTCGTCGCCGTCTCGTGCGTGAGCACGTTCGCGGATGACTGCGGCAACTGCGGCGGCGGGTGCGAAGGGGGCTGCGGCGGTGCCGTGGCCTCGGAAGGTGGTGTGGTCGAGGGTGGGGCGTCCATGGCCGGCGGCTGTGGCCCGTCCACCAAGACCGTGTACCAGCGTCAGTACGTGACGGAGATGAAGACCGTCACCTCGACCGAGTACACGACGGAGCAGCGTGAGCGGACCTACACGGTCAACAAGCGCGTTCCGCGGACCGAGGAGCGGACCCGCACGGTCACCGTGCAGGTTCCCGAGACTCGGAGCCGGACCGTGAACTACACGGTCAACAAGCCCGTGACGGAGACGAAGACCTCCGAGTACACGGTTCAGGTTCCCTACACCGAGACGGTCGAGCAGACCTATACGGTGAACGTGCCGGTGCAGGAGGAGAAGGTCTCCACCTACACCGTCATGGTGCCGAAGACCG
>CAISKG010000101.1 GCA_903885855.1 uncultured Planctomycetaceae bacterium | reverse complement strand
CGCCTCCACGGCCCGCGCCGCCTCGGCGGCCGGCGGCATCGACACCCGGGCCACGATCCGGGAGATGTCGGAGGGATCGGCGCGGTCCTCGAGCGGCCACGGCCCGGAGGGGCGGCCGTCGATGATCACGGGCACGACCGGCACCGGCCCGCGCGCCACGCCGGACGCGAAGGCGTCCAGCGCCGCGGCCATGGCGGCGCGGGCCTCGGCGCGGCTGAAGTCGGCCAGCGGCTCGTTGCGGAAGCCGTCCGCGTCCGGGGCCGAGCCGGCGGCGCTGCCCGACGCGTCCGCGGCGGCCTCGTCGGCCGGCGCCCGCAGCAGGATCGCCTCGGGCACCTCCTTGACGAAGCCGGCGCGCAGAAACGACTCGTTGGAGGAGTTCTCGAGGAGCCGCCGCACCAGGTAGGCCATCCCCGGCACCAGCTCGCCGTAGGGCATGTAGACGCGCAGCCGCCACCCCGCCTCGGTGACGGCCTGCTTCTCCGCGTCCCCCATGCCGTAGAGCATCTGCACCTCGAGCAGCCTCCGCGGCAGGCCGAGGTGCCCCGCCACGGCCATCCCGTGGGCCAGCGAGCGGAGGTTGTGGCTCCCCAGCGCCGGCCGGAGGACGTCGGCCTGCTCGAGCAGGAAGGTGGTGGCGGCCTCGTAGCAGGCGTCGGTGTCGTGCTTCCGCTCCCACACCGGCACCGGCCAGCCGGCGGCGCGGGCATGGATCGACTCGTAGTCCCAGTAGGCCCCCTTCACCAGCCGGACCCACACCGGCGTGCCGCGCTGCCGCGCCCAGGCGGCCAGCGCCGGCAGGTCGGCCGTGGCGTCGCGGAGGTAGGCCTGGATCACGATCCCGATGTCGCGCCACTCGCGGAACTCGTCCTCCATCGCCACCGCGCGGAAGATGTCGAGCGCCAGATCCTTGGTGGCGTGGCTCTCCATGTCGACGTGCACCTGTGCGCCCTGCGCCCGTGCCAGCCGGAGGAGCGGCCGGAGCCGGCCGAGGACACGGGCGCGGGTGCCGTCGGGATCGATGGCGTCGAACTGGCTGTCGAGCGCGGAGAGCTTGAGCGACACGTTGACGCGCGGCATGGGGCCGTCGGGCCCCTCGTCGACGCGCGGGTCGGCCGGCCAGCGCGCCGCCGTCGGGGGCAGCTCGCGGAGGAGCCGCTCGTAGGCCGCGGCGTAGGCGTCGGCGTCGGCGTCGCTGGTGACGGCCTCCCCGAGGAGGTCGAGGGTGAATCCGCGGTGCGCGCGCCGCTCCCCCTGGGCCGCCCGCGCCGCCTCGTCGGGATCGCCGCCGGCGATGAAGCGCCGCGCCTGGGCGAGCGTGGCGGCGCGCACCGCCCGCGCCGCCAGCGGGGCGAGGATCCCGCTGCGGGCCGCCTTGAGCGCCATCCGCAGCGATCCCGGCAGGGCGTCGATGACGTCCGCGGAGAGGTATTCGCGCACGTGCCGGTCGAGGGCCGCGGGATCGTCGAGCATCGGCATGCAGTCGACCAGCCGGAAGAGTCGCACTTTCAGCGCCTCGTCCTGCGTCACCCACTCGTTGGCCTGCTGCATCCAGGCGTCGGGCGAGAAGCGCGACGGGCGCGCGGCCAGCGACGCGGCCAGCAGTTCGCGCCCCAGCCGCTGCGTCTGCTCCTCGATGAGCCGCCGATCGGAGGCGGACAGGCGGGTGGGGAAGCCGTCGGGGCGGGGCGAGTCGGCGGGCATGGCGGGCTCCGGGAGAGGCGGGCGGCCGTCAGCCGAACAGGTCGGCCCCGCGCGGCAGGGCGGAGAGCGTGACGAGCAGTTCGGCCAGCGACGCCGCCGCGGCCTCGAAGAATCGTCGCCCGGCCGCGGCGTCCGATCCGAGGGGGTCGCCGCTGCCGGTGTCGGGATGGACGCGCGACCAGGGGCGCGGCGTCCAGGCGTTGGCCTGGCGCACGCCGTCGGGGAGCCGTGTCACGGCGGCGCCGCTCCCGCAGCGCTCCATCTCGACCCAGGCAGGGCGCAGATGGAGCAGGAGCGACGTCTCGAGCCGCCCGGCGTGGTCGCCCGGATCGGGGAAGGTCGCCGCCAGGACGTCGGGGCACAGGCGCCAGAAGTCGACCACCACGATCGTCACGCCGGTGGCGGCCTGGCAGTCGCGCACCAGCGGCTTGAATTCGTTGCCGCCGTGGCCGTTGACGATCACGAGGCGGTCGATCCCCTGCCGCGCCAGGCTGTCGGTCACGTCCCGGAGGATCGCCAGCGCCGTGGCGGTGGAGAGGTGGATCGTGGCCACCTGATCCTGCTGTTGGGCGTTGTTGCCGAAGGGAATCGCCGGAAGGACGACGGGACGGGCCCCGGAGGCCACCGCCAGGCCGGCGGCCCGCTCCGCCAGTTCGGTGGCCTCGACGACGTCGGTGCCGTGGGGGAGGTGGTGGTTGTGGGCCTCCGTCGCGCCCCAGGGCAGCACGGCCACGTTCGGGCGGCGCTCGAGCAGCTGGCCGTAGTTGGCCTCGTGGAGCACGTGGGCCCGCGGCCCCGCGGGGCGGGGAGGTTCCTCGGTGGGCAAGGCAAGGCGCTCCTCGGCGGACGACCCGATCGGCGGCTCGGGGCCGCCGCGGCTGATTCTATCGCGGCGGCCGCATCCGGCGGCGGATCGCTCCGGCCGCGGCCTGCTACGATGGGCGTCGTGCCGCGGGCCGTTCGCCCGACCGCGCGGCGCCACCACCGACCCGCGGAGGACGGGCCGCCGAGCGCGGCCGCACCAGCGTGAATCCGCCGGCAGCGCATGCCACCGACGCCCTCGCGGCCCGCGCCGACGCCCACGGCCCCGTCGTGCTGCCGGCGCTGTTGCTCTGCGATTTCGGCCATCTGGCCGACGAGGTCGCGGCGCTCGAGCGTGCCGGCGCGCGGGCCCTCCACCTCGACATCATGGACGGGGTGTTCGTGCCGCAGCTGACCTACGGCCAGGTGGTGGTCGAGGCGGTGCGCCGGGCCGCCGGGGTGCCCCTCGAGGCGCACCTGATGGTCGCCGAGCCGGACCGCTGGGTGACCGACTACGTCCGGGCGGGGGCCGACATCGTCACCGTCCACGTCGAAGCCCTCGCCGACCCCGGCGCGACGCTGGCGGCGATCCGCCGGGCCGGGGCGCGGGCCCATCTGGCGATCAGCCCGGCGACGCCCGTGGAGCGGGCGCTCCCCTTCCTCGACCGCTGCGACGGCATCCTCGTGATGAGCGTCGAGCCGGGCTTCGGCGGCCAGGCCTTCGACCCGCGCGCGGTGGAGAAGCTCGCGGCGCTGGCCGAGGCCCGCGCCGGCCGGGCCGTGCGGCTGTGCGTCGACGGCGGCATCTCGGCGACCACCATCGGCGCCGTGGCGGCCGCGGGCGCCGAGTACGTCGTCGCCGGCAGCGCCGTGATCCGGGCTCCCGACTACGCCGCGGCGATCGCCGACCT
>CAISKG010000100.1 GCA_903885855.1 uncultured Planctomycetaceae bacterium | reverse complement strand
GCGGCCGCGCGGGCGTTCTGGGCCCGGACGCTCGCGGGGGCGCCGGCAGGGGTCGATTGGCCGCCGCGGCCGGGCGCGGATCGCGCCGCGACGGGCCGTGGAGCCGTCGTCCGTTTCGCGGTGCCGGCGCCGGTGGTGAGGGCCTGGCGGCAGGTGGCGCGATCCCGGCAGGCGACGTTGTTCCACGCCTGGCTCGGGGCCTGCCACCTCTGGCTCCAGGGGATCACCGGCCGGTCGGACAGCGTGGTGCTCACGCCGCTGGCCGACCGGGCCGGGGCGGCGCTGGCCGGGAGCGTGGGGTGCCATCTCAACACGCTCCCGGTGCGTTTGCGCCGCGCGGCCGGGGCCGTGACGGCCGCGGAGATCACCGCGGCCGCCCGCGCGGTGTTTCTCGACGCCGCCGAGCACGCCCGCCTGCCGTTCGACGAGATCGTGGCGGCCGTCCCCGGAGCGGCGGGCTCGCGGCTCCAGCCGTTGGCGAACGTAACGCTGGTGCTGCTGGAACGGCCCGGGGGCGGGGTGCGGTTCGGGGAGGTGCCGGTGGAGCGTCTCGACGTCCACACCGGCACCGCACGCTTCGACCTGACGCTGTCGCTGTTCGCCGCGGGCCCCGACGACGGGGCCGATGGGGTGGCCGAGTACTCCCTCGACGTGCTCGACGAGGCCGCGGTGCGCGGGCTGGTCGATCGGTTCCTGCGTCTCCTCGCCACGGTCGCCGACGACGCCGCCGCGGATCTCGACGCGATCGCGTCGGAGGGGGGCGCGACGTCCGGCGACGGTTCCGACGAGCCCCCGTGGCACGCGGTGCCGCGGCACGATCCGCCGCGGGGCGACACGGAGACGACGCTTGCGCGCATCTGGTCGGAGCTCCTCGGTGGGGCGGGCGTCTCGCGCGACGACCGCTTCTTCGATCTCGGCGGTAACTCGCTGCTGGGGGTGCGGGTGATCCACGCGCTCGAGGCCGCGCTGGGGGTGCGCCTGCCGCTGCGCGCGCTGTTCGAGGCCCCGCGCCTCGCCGATCTGGCCGCCCTCGTGGACCGAGCGCGTCAGGATGCCGGGCGCCAGGGTGCGCGGAGGGCCGACGCGCAGCCGCCGGAGGACGGCTTCGCCACCGTCGCGGCCGCCGACGGGAGCCCCGTGTTCCGGTCGCTCGTGCCGCTGAAGCCCGGCGGCGGGCGGGCACCCATGTTCGTGTGTCACGGCATCTTCGGCGGTATCTGGCATTTTCGTCCCCTCGCCGAGGCCCTGGGGGACGACATTCCCGTCTACGGGCTCATCGGCCGCGGCTTCGGCGGCGACGGCGCGGTGCCCGCCACCATGGAGGAGATGATCACGGCCTACGCCGACGAGGTGGAGCGCTTCCGGCCCTCGGGGATCATCCATCTGGCAGGCTGGTCGGCCGGCGGATGGTACGCCTACGAGATGGCGCGGCGTCTGGCCGGCCGCGGGCGCACCGTCGGCCTCGTGGCGCTGCTGGACACGCATCGTGGGCCCCGTCTCCCGCCCGCGGTCGGGCTGGCCGTGTCCGCGGCACGGCTGTCCGAAGCCGTCGGCCGTTGGCGCCGAAGGCTCGCGCGGCTGACGTGGTCGAACGTCGCCCGCAGGGCGTCGACGCGGTGGACCCCGGTCATCGCGGCCCGGCCGGGCGGAGAACCACGCGCGGTGGACGGGGATCCGTGGTGGGGGGCGTTGCTCGGGCACCGCACGGGACGCTACGACGGCACGGTCGACCTGTTCCTGTCGGCGGAATCGGCCGGCCACACCCGTCTCCTCTGGCGGACGCTCTGCCGGGGGGGCGTCCGCCCCCATGCCGTGCCCGCGCGGCACAATGCCATGCTCGACGGCGAGGCGGGCCGCCGGATCGCCCGCCGCTGTCGTGAGCGGATGGACGAGGCGGAGGCCGGGCACCTCCCGGAGCGACGGCCGTGAACCTCCTCCGCGCGCTGTTCCGCGTCGACGTGCGCCGGGCCGCGGCATGGCTCGCGCTCGTGGCGGGCGTCGCCGCGGGCGCGATCCTCCCGCTCGCGCCCGCGGGCCGGCCGGCCCTGGAGGCCTCGTGGCTCGCGGGCGCGTGCCTGGCGATGGCGTCGATCGG
>CAISKG010000099.1 GCA_903885855.1 uncultured Planctomycetaceae bacterium | reverse complement strand
TGCGGCGCCGGGCGGCCGAGGCGAGCCTCGCGCGGGTCGCCGGGCCCCCCACGGGGCTGATCGTCGACATGGGGGAGGGGTTCGTGGGCAGCGGCTGGCACCCCTCCGAGGTCAACGGCGCGCGCCGCACGCGCTGGACGGGCCCGGAACCCGAGGCGACGCTCCTGCTGCGCGTCGAGCGGAGCCGGCCGCTCGCCTGCCGGGTGCGGGTCGGCAACCACCTCCATCCCGGGCAGGTCGACCGTCTCGCGATCCGCGCCGACGGTGCGCCCTGCGAGGTCGACCACTGGGTGCTGCCCCCCTTCGACCACGTCTACGAGGCGACGATCCCCGCCGCGCCCTCCGCGGGGAGCCTGCTGCGGCTCTCGATCGACCCCGGCGTCGTGGTCGCGCCCCCCGACCCCGCCGACACCCGCCTGCTCGGGGTCGAGGTGGCGGAGATCGCGCTGGCGCCCGCCGGCCGGCTCGCGCCGCGGTCGCTCGCGGGGCTGGCACGCGTGCGTGGCGAGCTCGACGCCCTCGCCGCCACCCCCGACGGCGACCGGAGGATGCACCGGCTGCTGTCGGCCGTCGCCTCGGCGTGAGCGGCCGGGGCGCCCGGGCGCCGGCCGTGGGCAAGACTTCGCCTCGGGGCGGCGCCGCCGCCCCCGAGCGAGGTCGCCCCATGCCCGTCCCCCGCCGCCGCCCGCGCGGCCTCCACCACCGCGTCTACGTCGTGGAACTGGCGAGCTCGGTCCGCCGCGAGCGCCGCTTCATCCGGCAGAACCGCTACACGACGCCCGACCAGACCTGCCTCTACGTCGGCTCGACGGGGCTCGATCCGGAGGTCCGCTACGTGAACCACCTCCGCGGGCACAAGGGCTGCCCGCTGGTCCGCGATCACGGCCTGCGTCTGCGCCCCGATCTCTTCGCCGACTTCCCGGCCATGACCTGGGCCGACGCGGTGGCCACCGAGGTGGCCTGGGCCTGCGAGCTCCGCGAGCTCGGCTACGCGGTCTACCAGCACTGAGCGCGGGCCGGCTCAGCCGATGATCGAGCGGCGCCGGGCGACGTAGTCCCAGACCACGAACCGATCCAGATCCCGGCCCGACGTGAAGAACACGCGGCCCCGGGCGGCGCGGGCCAGGCGGTAGGCGAATTGGATGTCCTCGCTCGACTGCGACCAGCCGGAGAGGAGGAAGACGTTGACCACGATCCCGTCGCGCCGGCAGGCCTCGACCTCGCGGAGCGTCGCCTGCTCGGTGCTGCGGTGGGGCGGATAGCGGAGGTGCAGGTGGCTCCCCTCGAAGTGCGCCGTGGGGAGGCCGTCGGTGATCACGATGGCCTGCCGATTGGGGGTGTCGGCGCGGGCCAGGCGGCGCCGTGCCAGGCAGAGGGCGTGCTGGATGTTGGTGAAGTGGGGGGGGATGTCGGCCGGGGTGATGTCGGGATTCGACATGTCGGCGCGGAGGTGGACGACGGGGTCGAAGATCGTCACCGGCTTGGGCATGAGCCGGACGAGGTCGCCCGGCGCCACCGGCGTGGCGAACGACGCCATCTCGAGGAAGTCGAGCCGGTCGCCGGGGAACTCGCGCTGCACGATCCCCTGCAGGGCCAGCGCCATCTTCTTCACCGCCACGTGGAGGCGGCCGTGGCGCATCGATCCGCTCATGTCGAGGATCACGCTGGTGGCGCACTTGGGGCTGTTGCGCGTGGCGTGGATCTCGAGATCGGCCGGGCGGAGGCGGAGGGGCCGCTCGCCCCCCTGGCGCACCAGGGCGTTGACGATCGACCCCGGGACGTCGAGATGGGCGACGGAGTCGCCGAATTCCCAGGCACGCGTGGGGACGCATTCCACCGCCCCCTCGCCGGCGACGTCGGCGGCATGGCGGCCGGACCGCGAGGGGGCGAGATCGGCGAAGATCCGCTCCAGGAGCTTGCCCTGGAAGAGGCGCAGGGCCTTGGGGGTGAGCTCGAAGCCCTTCTTCCCGCGCTCGAGCCCCTGCTCGGCCGCCATCCGCTCCACGAGATCCTCGACCTGGGCCCGGAGCCGGGCGAGCTCGTCGAGTTCGCCGCTCTCGGCGTAGCGGGCCAGGGCCTCCATGTCGATGATCGCGACGCGGCCGTTCTTCTGCGCCTCCTCGAGCTGCGCGAGGAGGCGGTCGATCTCCTCGAGCTCCGCCTTGACCTCGAGCGCCCGGGCGACGTCGGGCACCTCCCGGCCGGTGAAGTTCCAGCGGGCCGCCATCTCGTCGATCTCGTAGACGCCGCCGAGGCGGTCGACGAGGCCGACGAGCTCGGCGGCGAACCGGCTCTGGTCGTCGTCCTGCCGGTACCAGAGCCGCTCGAGCAGCCGCAGCTGCTCCTCGCGCACCGCGCGGGAGAAGGCGTCGCGGTGCTCCGCGGGGGGCCGGACCCGCGCCGCTGCGTCCCGGAAACCCTGCCGGGCGCGCTTCCGCGCCGCCGCGGCGTCGTAACGCTCGAGGAGGCGCCGCTTCCGCGCCTCGAGGATCCGGCGCAGCGACGCGATCGAGGGGCCGAGGCCGCGGATCTGCTCCGGGTCGAGGGTCACCGCCTCGGCGAGCTGCTCGGGCGTGAGCTCGTCGATGTCGCCGAACTCGAGGAGGTGCTCCATCGCCGGCGAGACGAGGTCGGTCTCCGGCGGCCGCGGCGGCGGGATCCGGGCCGGGTCGTACTTCTGGTAGGAGTGGACGATGCCACCGAGGTCGTCGCGGGCGGGCATCGGCTACCTCCGCCGCGTGTCGTAGATCGTGCGCCCGTGCGACTGCAGCCGCGAGATGCGCTCCGAGGCCCACAGCCCCGCGAGGACGAATTCGATGCAGCTGGCACGCACGGCCGGGTCGGCGGCGACGTTGACCTCGAAGGCCCGCTCCCACAATTCCGGGATGTCCGACACGATCCGCCGGTAGTCGGCCGAGGGGACGGCGTCGCCGACCTCGATCTTCATCCCCTCGGAGAACACCTTGGCGATCCCGTCGAGCGAGTGCCGCTCGACGTACTCGCCGAACACCGTCCCCACCGCCTCGGCGATGATGGCGTCGAGCACCTGGCGCTCCGAGAGCTGGTGGCTCCCCATCAGGTCGAGCTCGAGCTTGCCGAGGCTCGAGGCGTAGAGGTGGCCGAGGTCGCTGATCCGCGGCACCGCCGGCCGCTCCCCCAGCCGCACGGCGCGGTGGCGGGCGCTGGCGACCATCGTCCGGTAGTTGGCGATCGAGAAGCGGGCGCTGACGCCCGACTGCTGGTCGACGTACTTGCTCGCCCGCGCGCTGATCGTGATCTGCTCCACCACCTCCTTCATGAACGGCGGCACGAGCACCGGCCAGCTGCCGTCGGCCTCCACGCCGGCCTCCTGCTCCACCATCCGGATGCCGAGGGCGCGCTCGCGGGGGTAGTGGGTGTGGATCACCGATCCGATCCGGTCCTTGAGCTGCGGGATCACCTTGCCGGAGCGGTTGTAGGTGGAGGGGTTGGCCGAGAAGAGGAGCATGACGTCGATGTCGAACTTGACCGGGTAGCCGCGGATCTGGACGTCGCGCTCCTCGAGGACGTTGAACATCCCCACCTGCACGAGCTCGTCGAGCTCGGGCAGCTCGTTCATCGCGAAGATCGCCCGGTGCATGCGCGGGATGAGGCCGAGGTGGATCGCCTCCTCCGAGGCCATGCTCGTGCCGCCGACGAGCTTGGCCGGGTCGATCTCGCCGATGATGTCGGCGAACTTCGTCCCCGGGGCGAGCCGCTCGACGTAGCGGCCGGAGCGGTGCCACCAGGCGATCGGCACCTCCGCCTCGGCCCGCCCGGCGACGAGGCGCCGCCCGGCCGACGTGATCGGCCGCAGGGGGTCGTCGTGGAGGGGGATGGCGGGGTCGTCGAGGTAGGGCACCCACTCGTCGAGGAACCGGGCCAGAAGGCGCATCAGCCGGCTCTTGGCCTGCCCCTTCTCGCCGAGGAAGAGCATGTCGTGGCCGGCGATGAGGGCGATGTCGATCTCCGGGATGACGGTGTCGTCGTAGCCGATGATCCCCGGGAACAGCTCCTCCCCGGCGGCGAGGGCACGGAGGAAGTTGGCGCGGACCTCCTCCTTGACGGTGCGGCTGGTCCAGCCGCTCTGGCGGAGGGCGGCGAGGGTGCGCGGCGACGGGGGGAGCGATTCGGGCATCGGCGGGCGCCTCCGGGGAACGATCCGGAATTGTAGGCGCGGGTGCGGCCGCGGGCCCACGAATGGGCGCGCGACGCCGGCGGCGGCGTGTCCGGGGGCGCGTCAGGCGGCGCCGGCCGGCGCCGCCGCGTCGGCCGCCGGAAGGCGGATCGTGACCGCCGTGCCACGCCCCGGGGCGCTCTCCACCCGGATCCTGCCCCGGTGGGTCTCCACGATCTCCCGGCAGGCGGACAGCCCGAGCCCCGAGCCCCCCTTGCCGGTCTCGTCGGGGCCCTGCTTGGTGGAGAAATGGGGCTCGAACATCCTCCGCATCACCTCCGGCGTCATGCCGCAGCCGGTGTCCCGCACGGTGAGATCGACGAACCCGGCGACGGGATCGTGGGCGAGGCGGAGGATGAGACGCCCCCCCTGGGGCATCGCCTGGCGGGCGTTGACCAGCAGGTTCATGAACACCTGCTGCAACTGCCCCGGGTTCGCCGTCACGCGCGGCACCGGCGCGTACTCGCGCTCAACCTGGACGCGGTACTTCGTCATCTCGCGTTCCAGGAGCACCAGCGCCTCCTCGACGAGGGCGTCGAGGCGGACGGGCTCCATCCGGGCCGTGCCGCGCCGCGCCATGCCCAGGACGCTCGCCGTGATCCGCGCGGCGCGGGTCCCCGCCGAGAGGATGCGCTCGAGCGCCTTGTCGCGCGTCGCGGCGTCGCGGTGGCGGAGGCCGAGCTTGGCGTAGTTGAGGATCGTCGTCAGGGCGTTGTTGAACTCGTGCGTCGTGGTGCCGAGGAGCTCGCCGAGGGTCGCCCCCTTGCGGGCCTCGAGGATCTCGCGGCGCAGCGCCGTCACCTCCGCCTCGTGGCGTCGCTTGAGGGCCTCCAGCTCGCGGCCGAGGCGCTCGGCCTCGGCGTTGCGGAAAGTCGCGGTCGCCCGGGCGGGGGCGCCCGGAGGGATCGCCACGGCGTCGGTGGCCCGGGGCCGGGCGGGGAGCGGCGGCCCGATCGGTGCGGCGCCATCGGCGGGAGCGCGAACCCGGGGGAGGGGATCCCCCTCCGCGTCGACCGCGTCGCCTCGTCCCTCACCGATCGCCATAGCGCCCGTCGATCCCTCGCTCCGGGGCCTCGTCAGGGTTTTCCCCGTCCGCCCGGGTTGCCCGCGGCCCGTCCTTGACCGGACCCCCATGGTCCGCCGAGTCGTCACGTCCTAACTCACTGCCTGGCCTTGGATTGCGCGGAATCCGTCGGCCTCTTTCCAGGTATCGGCCCGCCACGCCAGCCCCCCCAGCGATGCCCCGGCCGCATCTTTCCTCCCGCTCGACCGTTTCATTTTCGTCGCATCTCCGGTTTTCCCCAGGGAGTTGCGGCGGCACAATCGGCCCGCCGACCCCACCCATCCCCGGGCGGGAGCGGTCCCCACGGCCGCCCAGCAGCTCCGCTGGGCCCGTCTTCCGGCCCGGCCGGAAGGATGGGACGATTCCGAGGGGCGGCCCCGGTCGCCCGCGGTGCGGTCCGATCCGGTGCGACGGTGTGCATCGGTGTGCATCGGTGTGTCGGAGCGTTCGAGACTTCCGGAGGAACGAGAACCATGTCGGTCACCCCCATCGCGGCATCGCTCGATCGCCGCCGGCGCGGCTTCACGCTCGTCGAGTTGCTCGTCGTGATCTCGATCATCGGGATGCTCGTCGGGATGCTCCTGCCGGCGGTCCAGTCCGCCCGCGAGGCCGCCCGGCGCACGGAGTGCAAGTCGAACCTCAAGAACGTCGGCCTGGCGATGACGATGTTCCTCGACCGCAAGTCGCGGGGGAAGTTCCCGGACGCGGCGATCCTCCCCAGCGAGGAGCTGCTCTTCTTCACCCCCACCCGGCCGATCAAGCCCAGCCTGGCCAAGGTCCTCGGTCCCTACTGCGAGGACAACCGCAACATCTTCAAGTGCCCCTCCGACGTCTACTACTTCCAGAAGAACACCCAGGCGATGGAGAAGCTCAATCAGAGCCTCGCCGCCATCGGCCGCTCGATCCCGGCCGACGCCCCCGACGAGTACAAGACGCTCCCCTACGAGGGCTTGAGCTACGAGTACCCGCAGCGTCGGCTGGCCAACAAGACGCGCGAGGAGGCGCTGGCCAGCCGTTCCGGCACGCAGGGGGCGACCTCCAAGCTGTGGATCACCTACGAGTTCGAGGCCTTCCACGGCGGCGGTCTGGGGGCCTTCTTCAGCTCCGACGAGAGCGACTTCAACGATCCCGATCCGAATCGTCCGCCGCCGCAGGAAGGGGCCCGCAACTTCCTCTACCTCGACGGCCACGTCGAGAATCTCTGACCCTGCCCGCTTCGCCCCCCGATCCGTCCTCCCTCGAGACCACGCGCCATGGCCAGTCCCCAATTTCGCCGTTCGAAGTACGTTCCCCCCGAGGAGACGAAGAAGAAGGGCTCGGCCGGCCTGTGGATCGGCGCCGGCGGCTTCTTCCTCCTGCTCCTGGGAGTGGGCACGGCCTGGGGCATGGGGCTGTTCGGGCGGCGGGCCGACGCGCGGGTCGTCGAGGTGCAGCGCATGGCGCAGGACCTCCAAAAGCAGATGGCCTCCGGCGGCCCGCAGAACGACGCCGAGGCGAAGGTGTTCGCGGAGTCGATGGTGAACGTCTTCAAGAAGGCGAATGAACTGCCCGACGACCTCCGTGGAGAGGCCTTCCGGGGCATGATGCGCGGCGGCATGATGGCCGCGCAGAAGGCCAACATGAACGCCTTCTTCTCCGCCAAGCCGGCGGATCGCGACAAGGTGCTCGATCAGCAGATCAAGAGCCAGCAGATGATGCAGAAGGCGATGATGGCCGCCGGCGGTTTCGGCGGCGGCCGGGGCGGCCCTGGCGGCGGTCCTCCCGGCGGCGGGCCCGGCGGGGGAGGCCCCGGGGGCGGTGCCGGCGGGGGCGGT